>CAZZDT010000262.1:0-5809 GCA_964652435.1 uncultured Bdellovibrionales bacterium | reverse complement strand
TCAAGAAATTTGATCGAGAAGATGTAAGCCGAGTTTATGGAATTTCCGGCGGCGCCCTCTGTGGTCTTTGGTTTCTGGCCACCCATGATTCCAAGAACTTCGATCTCGTGACCGATACCTATGTGAAAGAATGGGAAGCCAAGGTTGCCCGTGAAGGCGGGAAAGTGGCTCTGCAACGCTCACTGCGCTACCACCGCTCCTTGCTTTGGCGCTTTTTACCCAACGATGCATACATCCGCTGCTCTGGTAAACTGCACATCGCACTTACCCGAGCCCGCACTGGAAAACTTGAGATCATCTCCGAGTTCGAATCTCAGAAACATTTGATCGATACTGCCATTGCAGCCATGTCCATTCCCTTTGTGAATACTTGGCGCCCGGTCCGGGTTCAGAACAAGTGGTACCTGGATGCAGGTATGATCACCAACCAGATTGTATGCTGTAACCAAGTCATCTGCTGCTCTCCCTTCCCACAGCTTTTCTCTCTTTGGAAAGCTCCCGAATTTACCCCCCACCAGAACATTATGGGGAACAATCGGCTCATCGATGCCTTCGATCCGAATACCGACGTGAGAAAGCAACTCGAACAAGGTTTTGAAGCGGCAAAAACCTATTTCGAAGACCCCTACGCTCAGCGTAATACCGGAACCGCTAAACCACGCGCTATTTTCCCCATGCTTCAGGGCCTTGGAATCTAACCTCCAAGCCTCCATTGGCGAGTTTGCCACCAACCATTGTCTAAGGGTAAAGTCCTAATCACGTTTGAACGCGTAGACTTAGGAGTTCGTCTTGGCAAAAACTGAGGTCACGGCCCGCAAAAGATTATTCTGGCCCATCGTTCTCCTGCTGCTCTCCGTACTCCCAACTCTCTACTGGGATTCGCTGATCCATGAGATTGGCGTTGACGTTATTTCCCAAACCATCAAAATCGCCAAATACTCCATCGCAACGATTTCTTGGCTTAGTGTCGCATGGCTCGCCATTCGCTTGATTGACGTTTTGATCTGGGATGGTCTGGTTGCCCCCCGCCTAGGCGGAGCCGTTCCTCGCCTTCTCAAAGATGTTGTTGCCGCAATCATCTTCATCATTGCCATCACCGGTATTGTAGGCGGCGTCTTCAATCTTCCCGTCAGTGGAATTTGGGCAACATCCGGTGTGGTTGGCCTGGTAGTGGGTCTAGCCGTTCAAAGCATGATTGCCGACGTTTTCAGTGGCATCGCCATCAATATCGATCGCCCTTTTAAGATTGGCGATTGGGTGCGACTTAATCTGCGCGGGATCCCAGACATGATTGGCTGTGTAGAAGAGGTCAACTGGCGCTCCACTCGAATCAAAACCACCGACGGGGTCCGGCATATTGTTCCCAACAGTCTCTTGGGACAAATCATTGTTACCAACCTCTGTGAGCCTGAACTGCGAAGTCGTTTTGAGCTTCTCTTCACACTGGACTTTGAAGTTCCACCGGAGCGCGCACTGCGTATTCTCAATGCTGGTGTTAAAGCAGCAAAAGGTCCCTTGGCAGATCCAGCACCTAAAGCCCGCGTCAATTGCGTCACCGAATGGGGTGTCGAATACAAGGTTCGTTACTGGCTCTTGCCGGCGGAAGTTTCTCCCAACAAAGGGCGCAATGCTGTTTGCTCTAGCATCCTCGAACACCTTCATCACGCCGGTGTGACTCTGGCTTACCAAAAGCAAGATCTCTATGTGGCCGAAATGCCGAACCGCCAGCTCACACTTGAAACCGACCGCAAGGCCCTGGTTAGACGCATCGACATCTTTAAATCTCTGGAAAGTCATGAAGTGGACTCACTCAGTCAACGCATCACCCAACGACAGTTCACCGCCGGCAGTCAGATCGTTAAAAAAGATGCTCCCGGTGAATCCATGTATGTGGTGGTGGAGGGTTTACTTTTCGTTTATGCCGACCTCGAAGGCAACGGCAACCCCACTACACGGGTGGGCAAACTGATACCTGGTGACTTCTTCGGTGAAATGTCTCTTCTCACAGGAGAGCCGCGCTCGGCAACGGTCGAAGCCGCTACCGATACAGTCGTTTATGAAATTACACGCTCGGATATTGAGGGCCTTCTCGCAGAACGCCCCAATATCGCGAATCGTATAACCCAGGTTATTGCTGAACGCCGAGTCAGCAATTTGAAAACACGAGACAACTTAAGCCAGAAAGAACACCATGAAGAAACGCAAAACCTAGCCGACCAATTGCTTGGGAAGATGCGCGGGTTCTTTAAGGGCTTGGGACTTGGTGACTAAATGAATCGATACATTTGGGTTCTTCTATCAACCCTGCTCTTGGGCACGGGTTGCCAGACCTCCACCCCGAAACCGACCCTCTCTCCTGAGCAGCCGGTAGCCGGGCCACATATCCAATCCACCATGGTTTTTTCATGCTTTGAAAAAGGACTGATGCGTGGCCCCGATAAACCAGCAACCTGCGAACCTTCAGCCATTGCACTTCACCATGGTCGTGTCATTCTCGGCAACGACAAACCCATTCCAGGTGCGGACCGCTCTCCAGTCTTCTCACTCAATCTCGACCAGGGTCTTTTGAGTCCTCAGCCAGATGTCTTTCACCGCGAAACGCCATTTGTGAAAGCCCGCAAATACGAAGACTTTACAACAACTCCTGACGGACGCTGGGCTTTTGCCACCACAGGTTTTGACCGTGTACTAAAAGATGACGCAAAATGGGACGTATTCAATACGCTGCTTTATTGGCCAGTGGACCGGCCTGCCGCAGTGAGCATCGCTCAACCCAGCACTCGCGATGGCCAAATCAGTTCAGCCGGCCTCCGCGCCGAAATGAAACGCGCTTTAGCAAATGATGCGCACCCAGATGGTCCAGACTATTGGAAAGTAGAAGCCCTAGCCGCCATTCCCGGTAACATTCTACTTTTTGGAATCCGAGAAGTTGGCGATAGCTACAAACAATTTAACTACTCCACACGCATTTTGGCTCTACCCTACACCTTGGATGAAAACGGCTTTCACATGACTGGGCCCATGGAAGAGGTCTTCTCTTTCAAAACCCATGATGTCCCAGAATCTGTCGCCATTTCAGGACTAGAATACGCGGCGGAGACCCAAATCCTTTGGCTGCTCACGAGCTTCGAAAGCGGTGATCGCCCCGAAGACATAGGTGGTTATTTATGGTCACTGCCAATCCAAGGTTTGCCCCTTCAAGGTAACCCGAAACTGCTGCGGCTAAACAACGGAAAACCTCTCAAGTTTACCCACAAATCCGAGGGCGTTACTCCCATAGACAATCACCACCTGCTTATCGTTCACGATGACGATCGGCGCGTGGGCCCTGCGCTGCAACGAGAACTGCACCAAGCCGTGCTACAAATCATTAAAATTCCTTAACGATTTCCCGTAGACAAGTGCATACATCGCAGGAGTGGACAAACGGCCACGATGCGGGTTACACGGTTAACTCCAAAGGAGTAACCATGGATACCCTCACGTTTAATGGAACCGATAGCTACCTAACGTCGGCTGATCTACGAGACACCGTCAACGTCTCCATTGCTTTGCAGAAACCACTCTTAATCAAGGGCGAGCCCGGAACAGGCAAGACTCTGCTGGCTGAAGCCATTGCCGAAGCATTGGATACCGAACTTCTTATCTGGAACGTGAAGTCTACAACCAAGGCTCAAGATGGTCTCTACGTTTACGACACAGTTCAACGACTCAACGACTCGCGCTTTGGTGATGGAGATATTTCCGACATCAGCCAGTACATCAAATTTGGTCCGCTGGGTGAATCATTCCAAAAAGACAAGCGGGTTGTTCTGCTTATCGATGAAATCGATAAAGCCGACATGGAGTTTCCCAACGACCTCCTGCACGAACTTGACCGCATGAGCTTTACGGTGAACGAAACTGGCAAACATATCAAAGCCGAGAATCGCCCCATCGTCATCATCACATCCAACAACGAAAAAGAATTGCCCGATGCTTTCTTGCGCCGTTGCGTGTTTCACTACATCGCATTCCCAAGCCAAGATCTTATGAGAGACATCGTTAAGGTTCACCACCCAGACTTGGAAGACAAGTTGATGGAGCAATGCCTCACTCGCTTTTACTGGATCCGAGATTTGCCCGATGTGCGCAAACGCCCATCAACCAGTGAGCTCGTAGACTGGATTGCAGCTCTGAGACGTGCCGGCATCGCCGCGGAAAGTCTCGAAGAGAAACTTCCCTTCTTAGGTGTTCTGCTCAAACGCGAAAACGATATTGCCGAAGTTGAACAGGGTCCGAAACAGCGCAGTACGGGCTGGTAAAATGTTTTTAGGCTTTCTTCTACACGCACGAGCCGTTGGGCTAAAAATCAGCGTTACAGAGTGGATGACACTCATGGAAGCGCTGGCTCAAGGCCACGCTCGCTCTGATCTTGCATGCTTTTACCATTTGGCTCGAAGCATCCTGATCAAGAAAGAAAGCCAATTCGACCTCTGGGACCGTGCCTTTGCCAGTTACTTCAAGGGCATTGAACATACCTTTGATATCGACGATGAGCTATTGGACTGGTTGTCCAACCCGGTTCTACCGAAAGAGCTCAGCGAGGCAGAGCTGGCTAAACTCAAAGAGCTCGACCTGGATGAGCTGCGAAGAAAGTTTGAAGAGACTCTCAAGAAGCAAGACGAGCGACACGACGGCGGTAACCGCTGGGTAGGAACCGGTGGAACCAGCCCTTACGGCCATGGTGGCTATCATCCATCAGGTGTTCGAATTGGCGGGCCTGGTGGTGGACGCAATGCCATTCAAGTTGCAGAGAAACGCCAATACAAGAACCTACGCAGTGATCGGGTTCTCGATACGCGACAAATTGGAGTTGCCCTTAGAAGACTTCGAAAACTTGCCCGAGATACCGGCCCGGAAGAACTCAGTGTTCCAAAAACCATCGACAAAACCGCTCGCGATGGCGGCGACATCGATTTGGTTTTCGAACCGCCTCGCAACAACAAGCTTAAACTCCTGCTGCTTATGGACGTAGGTGGCTCCATGGATCCTCATGCAGAACTCTGCGAAAGACTCTTCAGCGCGGCCCATGCCTCAAGCCACTTCAAAGCATTCGAAGCCTATCAGTTTCACAACTGTGTCTACGAAAATCTCTATACTGATATGATGGAATACCGAGGCATCATGACCGAGGATCTACTCAACCGCATCGACCAAACCTGGACTTTGGTCATTGTAGGAGATGCCTGGATGAGTCCCTATGAACTGACCCATACGGGCGGTGCCATTTATTATTTTCACAACAATGTTGTCCCGGGCATCGAGTGGCTACGCCGTTTGCGCAATAAAGTGCCCAAATCTGTATGGTTAAACCCAGAGCCTGAGAAATTCTGGGCCAGTGCAAAGAGCATTCGCCTGGTAAAAGACATCTTTCCGATGTACCAATTCTCCGTGGATGGCCTTACAGAAGCGGTAGATTATCTTCGTGGTGCCCATTCGCACCCAATGCATTGAGTCTTGCACCCACGCAGGATAAAGCAGCCTCATGAACGAAAAGCAGAATATGGACCAACCCTTTGGCGCTCACCCGCTGGCCGGGAAATTTAACGATCTCACGCCTGAGAGCGTATTGGATGCGGTGGAAGCCGAGGGTCGTCGCTGCACGGGACGCTTCATCATTCTAAACAGCTACGAAAACCGTGTGTATCAACTGGAACTCGATGACGAAACCATGGTCGTGGGCAAATTCTATCGCCCTGGTCGCTGGAGCAAAGAGGCTATCTTAGCTGAACACCAATTCCTAAAAGAGCTTGAAGCCGTTGAAATT
>CAZZDT010000261.1:0-5811 GCA_964652435.1 uncultured Bdellovibrionales bacterium | reverse complement strand
ATGTTAACGGGGCAGGAAGATATTGAGACGAAGGTCAAGAGTTTGACCGCTGGTGCTTCGGATTATTTGACCAAGCCTTTTCATGAAGAGGAACTGGTAGCTCGGGTACACATTCACATGAAGATTAAGCTTCTTCAGGATGAATTGCGTGAGAAAAATGGGCGCCTCGAGGAATTGACGCGTATCGACCCGCTCACACAAATTCCGAACCGACGTTACTTTATGGAGTGTTTTGAGCGAGAGTTTAGCCGGGCCAAGCGCTACGGCTTTCCGCTTAGCTATGTCATGTGTGACTTAGACCACTTTAAGAAGTTGAATGATGTTCATGGACACCAGGCAGGGGATACCGCTCTGATTAAAGTCGCATCGATTCTTAAGGAGACGCTGCGCGATCACGATACCTGTGGGCGTTATGGCGGTGAAGAATTCTCGATGGTCTTACCCGAGACCGATGGCGAAGGTGCGGTGATTGTAGCGGATCGTTGTCGTCGTGAAATTGAAGAGTCACGTTTTGAAGCCAATGGTGAAACCCTGGGTGTGACCATGAGTCTCGGTGTAGCGACTTTTTATCCCGATAAAGAAGATTCGGGCGTAGAAGACATGGCTGGCTTGATTAAGTTGGCCGATGAGGCCCTCTATGTGGCCAAAGATGGTGGTCGAAACCGCGTTGTCTTGGATAAAGACTCTTAATTCTGGAAATGGGCCCTTTCTGGGCTCTTTGTTCCCTTAGAAATTTGCCGGAAATTCGCAGACTTGCCCGATCGGGTGTAGGTTGTGATGTGATTGATCGTGTTTTTAGAATGCGTGCGTGACCTTGTGTATAAAGCATTGGGTGCAGACAAAAAAAACGATCGAACGGGAAAAAAGCAAGTAATTCTAGGTTCTTGAATTGATTGCTCCCGGTTGAAGGAGGAATTTGGAACGATGTTGGGACGAGCAAACCCGCTGTCTCCGGATCTAACACTTGGGTTCGCACTGCAACTTGCGGACGGCACCGGACTGCTTTCCTCAAAAAATCGTCCAATTGGTCTACTTGAATTAAAAATTCTTGAGTTAGAAGTACCTGACCTCGATTCTCCTTTCGACATCACCGGCGGACCTGATGCGTTCAAGACTCGCCGACTCAATCTGAAGCATCTTGTGGTGGGTCTGGGAGCCCGTGCCATCAGCGATGTTGTTCAGACTGCCGTTGACCCAGAGACATCCCGAGGATTTAGACAATTAAGCGTAACGTTGGAGTCCGGCCATTTGAGCTTCGGCGGACAGTTCGCCTGCCAAGGGGTTGTGACGCCAGTAAGCTTTAAAGCTTCGGCCTTTGTGCAGGACCAAGACACCATCGCGGTGGTCTTCCATGATATTTGTGTTCATGGATTCTTGCCGGTCCCGTCTATGGTCTTGCCGCAATATCTTCATGAGGTTTTGCCCGTAAAGATATTCAATGCGGAGCAAGGTGCTCTGTGGCGTTGCCGACCTTCGGAGCAGTTTCTGCGCTACGTGATGCCGCGTACCGGTTGGAAAGTTCCGGATACTCAAGATGCGGCGTTGGTGGCGGTAGAAACGACCTCAGAGCAAATGGTTCTGATTGCTGGCAAAGATGTCGAGCCTGCTGCCCGTAAGATTATGGCCCGTGAGCCTTCTGCTTCAGCGGTATATGAGGCCGAGCAAACGGCTCTTTGGAACGAAATTGAATCCATCATCGGCCAAGGCGATTACCAGTCAGCCTATGCAGCTTATCTCGAGCAGTGGACCCAAGGAGAAGGTGGACGATTTGTTGAAGACCGACTTTTGGCGCTTGGTGCGGCAGGAATTGGACATGCGCAAAACGCGATCGACTTAGCGACCGAGGTATTGGAGCGCGAGCCTAAGCATGTAGGTGCCTGCTTAACCCTCGCTGCTCTGGCGCAACAGGCAGAAGAGTGGGCTGACGCCGAAAAATATCTGATTCGTGTTTCGGAGCTGCTGGGAAATGCTTCGGACCGTCACGGCCAGGTGGGCAGCCAATTGGCGGCAGCTCGCATTGCCGAAAAAGTTGATCCGGCGGATGCGCGCGCGAATTACGAAGCAACGATTCAAAAAGACAGAACGAACGTTTTAGCTCATCACGGACTATTCCGTCTGCATGTGCGTCAGGAAAATTGGGAAGAAGCTCGCTCGGTGGGTATGCGCCTCACCCGTTTGGACTTAGATGCCTCGGAGCGAGCTCAGATTCTATGTGAATTGGGAACCATCTGCCGCGATGGCTTAGAAGATTACAAGCAAGCCCGCTTAAGCTTTGAACGGGCCTTACGCACCGAGCCAGATTATCAGCCTGCTTTGTTGGGCCTAGCGGAAACTTTTGCCGCTCGAGGTGAGCCGGCTCGTGCAGCGGTTTACTTGGGACGACTGGCCGAGCAAGCAACTCGGGAAAATCGCAAAGAGGATGTTGCTCAGCTTTACCTACGGATCGGCCGACTCTGGGAAGAACAGCTTCACGATACCCGGACAGCGTCTGAATATTACCGACGGATCTTAAAGGTTTGTCCCGAGCACCGTGCAGTTCGTTTTCGTTTAGCACTCTTGGCCCGAGAAGATGGCGACCTAGAGCAAGCCCGGCTGTATTACGAAGATATTCTAACGATTACAGAAATCCCCGCTGATGATTCAGAGCGCGAGGATGCTATCGCGGCCAACACGGAGCTGGCCAAGATTGCTTTGGAACTCGATGGGCGAGAGCAGCAAGCCATTGATTGCTACGAGCGTATTCTCTCTTTGAGCCCTGAGCATCAAAGTACACTTGAAGCCATTGGGCCGCTCTTGTGGCGGGCTCAACGATGGCCCCGTTTGGTTGAAGTTCAGAAGTCTTTGCTTGATGCCTCCGATGATGCAGATGTTCGTAAGCGTCTTCATTACGATTGTGCGAAAATCCTGCATGACCGACTCAATGAAGTGCGTTCGGCAAGGCGCCATCTCGAAGCTGTTTTGGATGAAGAGCCAACGCATCATGACGCCTTGGATTTGTTGTCTTCTATTTTGCAGATGCAGCAAGATACAGCAGCATTGCAGCAGCGCTTAACTCAGGCCGCTCAACTTGAGGATGATTCCCTTCGTCAATCGGAACTTTACGCGCAGCTCTACGACCTACTTGTTGACCTTGAGGGTGAGCCCTCTCAAAAAGTGGCAGCGCTTTGTGGGTTATTGGATGCCAACCCCGAACAAACTGATTATGCCGACTCCCTTCTTGCCCTAAGTCAAGACACGGAAAATCCAGAGCTTGAGCTGGATGCATTGAGACGCCGGATTGCTGCCGGAGCCGCTGCACCAGAGCTTGCTGGCTGGCACATCCAAGCAGGCACTCTCTGTAAAAAGCTTCGGGACATCGACGGTGCACTTGAGCATCTTGTGGCCGCTACTGGATTGGCCCCGACTCGCGATGATGCTTGGTCTATGATGGCCCAGCTACAGGAAGATCATGTTCAGGTTGCGCAATCGATTCTAACTTACTCCAAGGCCTTGGAGCACTTTAGTAAAGACGACGAGCCAACCCATCGTTTCCATAGAGAACTTGCACGGCTGAACCGGCATGTGGGTGACGACGAGTCCGAGACCTTACACCTGAGTCATATTGTCGATTTCGGAGAATACACCGATACCGACTGCATGCGATTGATTGAACTGCTGGCCAAGTTGGGTCGACACGCAGAATTGGGCAATCGTCTAGAAAGTTGGGCGCTTCGAGGCCAGCTTTTGGATGCAGAGTCACTCTATATGAGGGCTGCTAGAATCTGGGAAAGTTCAGGTCAGGCCGCCCGCTCGGTAGAAATCTACGAACAACTGGTTCGTCAGCGTGGTTACAGTGCATACCCTGCAGCCATGGCATTAGAGGCTTTGGCGAACAATGCTGGTGATTTAGAAGAGGTCGAAAAGGCTCTCTTGATGCAGCTTGAGGTGGCGCCGCCCGCTGATGTTGCGCAAGTCTATGAGCGTTTGGCGCGGTTAAGAATTGCCCATCATTCGCGAGATGTTGCCATTGAAACTTGTCGTGCGCTTTTGGAGCACAATCCCTTCTCAGCCCTTGCCTATGATTATTTGGGTAAAGATGCGGATACATCTGACAACTATCTGCAGGCTTTAGATTATGGCCTGAAGTACCTGACGAATCATCGACAGCCACGAGCGATAGCTGAAGATGAATTGCGCAACCGTTATGCCCGCGTTGCCAGCTTAGCGTCCGAGTTACGTCCCTCCGCTCTAGAGGATTTGGTTGCAGCTTACGCCCGAGACTTTCCTGGAGACTCCATGGCGATGGTGCCATCTTTTGGGCGCCAATTACGAGACGAAGAGAACTACGCGAAGCTTCTCGATTTGAGACTGATGCAGGAGCGAGAAGGCTGTTATTTTGAGTCTACGCCCATTTCATTCGAAATTGCCCAGCTTTATCATCAGGAATTAGGTGACCTTAAAGAAGGGTTGCGTTGGTATCAGCGTTGCAACCAAGAAAATCATGACAGTGAGCATGGCGCACTGGCTCGTGATGCCATGGTCGATATTCTTGAGAATGAAAAGCAATACGAGCTTTTGGCCGAGTCTTGTTGGGATTTTGCCCGCCATGGTGAAGACGTAGAAGAGACGCTTCGCTGGGGCATTCAGAGCGCCACCATTTTCTATGAAAAGCTCGCTCGTCAAGAGAAGGCCCGAGAAGTTATCTGGCACCTCTTGGAGATGGGTGATGCTGGAGAGCATGAAGCGGAACTCCTTGCTCTCTTGCGTAAGCTCTCTGAAACTCGTGGTCTTGTAACATTGTTACGAACAAGTCTCGATAAAACATGGGATGTTGAGGACGGCCGATTCAGCGAGTTGGTCGATCTATTGGCCAATGAAATGGACGAGCCAGAGCAGGCGGTAGCCTTGGCTGAGCGTGCGGTTGAAACATTTGCTTATCTCGATATTCCGCACCGAACGCTTGTCTCTTTATTTTCCATTTTTGACGACTTTGGTGATCCCGCCAAGGCGCTTTTAAATTGGGCCAATGCCCGCGAAGGTGAAGCGCGTCTTGAGATCTTGATGGATCGGTTTGCGCTGCTTGAAAAGCGGGGTGATCATGCATTGGCCACGGAAACTTTGGAAGCAGCAGCAGATTGTGCTTTGGAGCCGGCACCGCTGATTGAAAAACTGGTATCTCGCTCTTGGCAGCAAGAGCAATACGACAAGGCTTTGGCTTGGACTCAGACGCTTTATACTCAGCTTGATGACCCTGACGAGCAGGAAGCCTGTCTTCACCGGATCGTGGATATTGCCTTGGACCATTGTGCTGCGCCAGAAGTGGCTGAAGGTACTTTGGATAAGGCCAGCAATGCTCTGACGATTTTGGAAAAGCTGGTCCAATATTATCTCGATGTAGAAGATTACAATCAGGCTCTGAAGTGGCAGCGCCAACTGGCCGATGCTCAGCCTCAAGGTGAAACCCGTTACAACGCCTTTGTGAAGGTTGGAGAGATTGCTCTTGAGCATGCGGGCCGTCCCCGCGTCGCCGAACAAGCTCTCGGGGAGCTTCGCGACAACACAGATTTAGCCGATAAGCTCATTCAGTATTATATCGATAGCGGAGATATCTCACGGGCACTTAAATGGTTGCAGTCAGTGGTGGAAGCATTACCGGAGCATCCAGGTACAGAGCATCGCCTCGAGCAATGGGTTGTTTTAGCCCTTGATGAACAAAGTGATGTTGCCGCTGCGCAGAGAGCTTTGGAACGTGCCTCTCGCAAAGCTCCACTTTTGGAACTCTTGCTCAACTACCACCTGAAGGTGGGTGATTTCCCAGCGGCTCTCAAGGCC
>CAZZDT010000260.1:0-5824 GCA_964652435.1 uncultured Bdellovibrionales bacterium | reverse complement strand
CAGATGTCGATGCTTCCAAGGCTTCGTCCTCGATGTTTTTATGACCTTGTTGTTGAGATCGCACTGGTTAGACCTGGTCCGATTGTGGGCCAGATGGTGCACCCCTACTTGCGCCGACGAGATGGCTTAGAGCCAGTACGCTATCCGCACCCTTGCCTGGTTCCGGCTCTCGAGCGCACCCTTGGTGTGCCAATCTTCCAGGAACAACTCCTCAAGATAGCGGTTTCCATTGCCGGATTTACAGGCGGCGAAGCAGAAGAGCTGCGCAGGGCAATGGGTTTTAAAAGCCCTGGCGAAAAAATGACCGAGCTTATCAAAAAGTTAAAAAGAGGAATGACTGTTAACCGAATTCCAGAAAGCATTCAGGATGAGGTCATTGAGAACATTCAATCCTTTGCGCATTACGGCTTCCCCGAAAGCCACAGTGCCTCCTTTGCACTTATCGCTTATGCATCAGCCTATCTTAAAGCACATCATCCGGCAGCCTTTCTTTGTGCGCTGCTTAATGCTCAACCGATGGGGTTCTATCACCCATCAACACTGGTGAAAGATGCCCAGCGACATGGCGTCAGAGTGCTCCCTATAGACATCACAAAGTCATCATACCGATGCACCCTGGAGGATTCGCAAACAGTTCGACTTGGCCTCTCTTATGTGCACGGCCTCAGTCACTCGTCTGCTGAGAGGATCCTCATTGAACGCAGCAAGGCCCCCTTCGAGAACATTCAAACAATGAGAAGTAATCTCAATTTGAGCCAGGGCGAATGGGCTGCCCTGGCTGAGCTTGGCGCATTTGCTCCGCTCGGCCTATCTCGCAGGCAAGCTCTTTGGCAGCTCAGCAAAGGTAAATCAAAAGCTCCGCTCTTTTCTTCGAACTCAACGGAATCTAAACCTGCTCCAATATCTGAAATGAGCCTCATGGACCGAATCAATGCAGATTATCGCAATGCCAGCCTTTCTGTGGGACCGCACCCGATGCACTTCATCAGAGCCAGATTAAGCAGTCAGGACATACTCAGCTCAGCAGAGCTTGCTCACCAAGCAAACGGCAAAAACATAAGGGTTGCAGGGCTCGTCACGGTCCGTCAGAGGCCGATGACGGCTAAAGGGATTCTCTTTGTTACCCTTGAAGATGAGTGGGGTTTTATTAATTTAATCATCAGTCCAGAGCTCTTCGAAAGCAGCCGTTCTGTAGCCGTTGGGGCTTCGGGAATGATTGCATCCGGAAGACTTCAGAGCCACAAAGGGATCATTCACATAAAATGCCAGCAGATAGAGTCACTTGACCTTATTTGAAGCCTGGAAACCTCTAACAAAATCCCGCCGAAAACCACGCCCCAGCGATCCTCTATATCCTCGAAATTCCCGAAAACATTTGCTTTTCCAATAACCTACATTGACCCACCAGCCTATTTTCGAAAATTTCTGTGCCGGTATTGTTTGCGTTGCCCCCCCAATCGCTGCAAATATGCAATGTATAGGGTGACTTGTTTGAGACGGCCACATTCCTTGTCGATTTTTCGGCACTAGGCAATTGGCATCTTGCGTGAAACCACGGTCAAATCACTCTCTTAAGTGAACACGCCAGCTGGATTCAGGGTTGGTCCTGATGACATAAAGCTGGTGACCTCATGGATGTAGGGGGAAGATTAGGAAATGTTAGACATTCCTGATCATCATGGGTTAACAGATCTATTCAACAACGTGACTACGAGCATGTTGTGTATGGATTGCACTGTCGCCAACGACTTGCCTGCTGACCCGAAGGAATACCATTCAACTGCAGTCCTACCCATCCCAGGTGATGGCGGATTCACATTGGCGGTTTCCTCTGACTTACAAGGATGCACTGTTTTATCGGCGGCAATGTTTGCCGTTGATGCAACAGAGGTTGATCCAGAAATGATAAACGACACCATGGCAGAGCTTGCCAATATGGCTGCTGGACAACTCAAAGGAAGACTCTCTCTGGGGAACTCCCTTGGGCTGCCCGTCAATCTTGCCGGGAAAGAATTTGCCGACAAGGCTGGTTCTATTAATGGCTGGTCGCATTTTCCGATGCGTGCCGGCAAAGCTGTGGTTCTTCTTTCAATAACCACTCAGACTTCAGTTGCTGAGGAGTATATTGGCTCATGACCAGAATTTTAACGGTTGACGACAGTCGCGCAGTACGAACTATCATCGGTAAGACCCTACGGGCTAACTTCGACATCCTCGAGGCAGAGGACGGAGAAAAAGGCCTAGCAGTCCTCCAGGAAGAAACTGTCGACTTGGTTTTATTGGATGTCACCATGCCTGTCATGGATGGCCCAGAAATGCTGAAACGCTTGCGTGAGCGTGGTGACCAGACACCGGTCATTTTGCTTACCGCAGAATCAAAGACGTCTCTCATTGGCGGCATGATGCAAGCGGGAATCAGTGATTATATCCTGAAGCCATTTAAGCCCGACGAACTCCTCGCCAAAATTACGAAGGTATTAGGACCTCAGATGCCCGAGGCCGCCGGCCCCGCAGCACAAACATTCTCTGGTCCAACCCCTGCAGCAGGTAAACCGTTCGTCGATGTTTTGATGATCGATGATATGGAGAATGTTGCGAAGAAGTTTCGCTCGTTGATGCCCAAGCATATCAAGGTCAACAACGTTATGGATGGCCAGTCAGCTTTGGCTGCGTGCCGTGAGCGCGTCTTCCGAACCATCGTTGTCGACATGATTATTCCTGACGTCAACAGTGTCGCCCTCACCTCTCAATTACGCGTTCTTCAGCCAACGGCTGCTTTTCTTGCGCTCTACATGCGTAACTTTGAGAATCCAGCCAAAGACGCACGGGACAATGGTTTCGATAGCTTTTTGATTAAGCCTTTCGACCCTGCACAGGTGAATGACTTCCTTTCACAGTATTACGATGCACAAGATCTGCTGGCGCTCGAAGACAACGTTATGTCACTTTCGGAATTCCCTGCATCCAAAGATAAGCGTGCACATTACGTAGGACGACTGATGGGCTTGGCTTCAGAGGCCATCGAAAAGTGTGCAGCTGCCTGTTATGAAGATGTCATTATGGACCTCAGCACAACTCCGCCTGAGGAAACCCTGCCAAAAATCCTGATTGGTGCCCAGAAGCGCTGCAGTGAAGTTGGGCTGACTCTGCGTATTGTTGGCGACGATTCTGTGGGCAGAACCTTATCAAGCCTCAGTGAAACTGCGGATATCCCGGTTTACCCAACAGTCAAAGAGGCAATCGACGCTATCGGTTGATCGCTAATCCGGGTCAAACAACCCAATCTAATAGAAATCTGATGACGCAACCTGTCACATCGGTCAAATTTGCCTTAAGCCTAGCCGCTTAATCGTCGATGGATCCGAGGAAACTCAAAAATACGCAGGTTTATCGACATGGCTTCATTAAAGACTGATAATATAAAACGTGAAGTTTATGCTCCAGGAACCAGGTAACTGGGATTTAACGGCAGTTAGATGGCGATAGCAGATTATTCAAAACTCACCGCGACGCTTAAGCGCATTCTGATGTCACATATCGAGGGCGGCACCCTTATTCTGCCTACTCTGCCCAAAACGGCTCAGGAGCTGCAACAGCTTCTAGATGACCCAAAGGCCGACCAGGCCAAGATTATCAAGCTTATTGATAAAGACCCCATCCTCGTTGCAGGAATCATGAAGGTCTCAAACAGTGCCTTACATAGGCGCTCTGGGAAAATGGAAAGCCTAACCAAGGCCATCAATCATCTTGGATTTCGCTCCATCAAGAATATCTTGCTTACCAGTGTCTCTCGGCAGATTTTTGTCTCTCACGACCCCAGAATCAATTCGACCATTTCAGCGCTTTGGGAGCACTCTCTGGCTGTGGGCCTTTTGGCTCGAAACGTGGCCGGTATCTCTGGTTGTCGAGATGTTGAGCCGGCATATATTGCCGGGCTTCTTCATGACGTTGGCAAAATTGTTGTGGCCGCCTATTTGCTGGAGTTTGAGCGGGGCCTTCCCATTCGCGAAGCCATGGACTGGATTGACCTCGATAACTGGCTGAATATCATTGAGGAATTACACCGCGATATTGGAATCGCCATTGTCGAATCCTGGAATTTACCCATCGTCATCACCCGGATCATTGAGGAATTCGAGGATTACGATGCCGCGGATCGAATCTCGCCCCTTAACTCGGTCCTCTTTGCGAATGCCTTGGCCAAACGTGAAGGCCTTTACGAGGGCATCCCAGACCATGACGGCATCCAATCCATGATTATGATTGGGAAATCTCTGCTTGGGATCGATGACGCGGTCATCACAGGCCTAACACGGGAGATCAACGACCAGATCTTGGTTTGATCCCCTCTTTCACCGAATTTAATTCTCAGATCATTGATGTCGGATTCATCCATTTGACACCTTGACCCCGGCGCATTCTTTGGGCATTTGCTGCTCTTCCGAGCTGCAAAAGGACAGGTTTGATGCTCCCGCTCGTCTCGATTAATCAACTATCGACACACCAACCGAGGCTAGGCCTCAGTGCAACCAAAAAACGCATCAAAACGGTCACTTACAGCAAATCAACCACAAATAGGCTCAATAACCAGGCAATGTTGTCCCGGCTTGTCGAGCCCGGGCAGCTGCAACACTCTGCCTGCGACCCAGCCTTAACGATATAAACGCGTGAGGAAGAGGGAGCCCTATGACTGAAACAACCGAGCAAGCACCCCTTTCCTACCGAGATGCCGGCGTAGACGTCGAAAAAGCCGACGCTTTTGTAGATAAAATCGGCAGCCTGGTGAAATCCACCCACGAAGGTATCAATGTCATCAGCAAGACAGCCTACGCTGGAATGGTGAAACCTGATTTAAGCGGCATGAACTCCCCATTGATCGCGGCCACTTGCGACGGTGTAGGAACCAAGCTCATCGTCGCGCGCGATGCCAACCACTTCAGCGGTCTCGGACAAGATCTCGTGGCGATGAACGTTAATGATCTGCTACCCGCAGCGGCACGTCCTCTGCTTTTCTTGGATTATCTGGCAACTGGTAAACTGGACCCGGAACAACTCGAAATCATCGTCGCAAGCGTCGCACAAGCCTGCCGTGAGAGTGGCTGCGCTTTGATTGGTGGCGAGACCGCCGAAATGCCTGATGTTTATGCCGAAGGCGACTTCGATCTCGCAGGTTTTGCGGTAGGCATCGCTGACGAAGACCGCGTTCCAACTCCAGCGGATATGGCCGCAGGTGATATCGTTCTTGGGCTTCCATCCACTGGCGTTCACAGCAACGGCTTATCATTAGCACGACGAGCACTCTTTGACCGTGCCGGATACACCACCGACACCGAAATTGAAGGCCTCGAAGAGAACCTCGGCAAAACGGTTCTTGCGCCGACTGCGCTTTACGTTAAACCGGTCATGGCACTTTTAGAAAAATTCAAGTTCACAGGCGCGGCGCATATTACGGGCGGTGGTCTACTCGGCCGAAGCCTCAAGTTGCTCCAAAACGGCCTTGGTATGACCATCAACCCAGAAAGCTACAAGCGTCCACCGATATTCAAGGTTATCCAAGAAGCCGGCAATGTCACGGATCATGAGATGGCTTCGACGTTCAATATGGGAATTGGATTTATCGTTATCGTCAGTCCTGATGACGCCGATAAAATTCAAGCTGAATTCCCGGATACGTGGATGCGCGTGGGCCACTTGCACAACGACTTCGAAGGTGTCGATCTAGGCTATGCACGAAGCTAATTCCCATAAAGGACCAAGGTTCGCGATATTCGCGTCCGGCCGTGGCAGCAACGCCACAGTCCTAATGGATAGTTTTGTCTCGGGG
>CAZZDT010000259.1:0-5824 GCA_964652435.1 uncultured Bdellovibrionales bacterium | reverse complement strand
GCCGTGGCCGCGACTCAGGGCCAGCTTGAAGAAGTTTTACGACAAAACAGCGAAGCGCTTACGATTCAACCCACGGTTTCTTTTGAACATGTCTTTTTTAAGAAGAGCACCCAGAACAAGAGCGTAATCAATGCTCACTTGAATGCCTTAAAGTCCGGCAGAACCATGACGGGTGGTGATGCATTTATTCACGGACAAAAGTTTGAGGGCTTAACGCGGGTTCGCATCAATACGCTTTTTGGAGAAACCTTCGCCGACTCCGTTTTTGGCCTGAAGGTGAACGATTGGCTGGGGCCGCTTGAATCTAGCTTTGGAATGCACTTGGTTCGAGTGCATGGCTATGAAGAGGCAAGGATGCCTAAGTTGGACGAAGTTGCTAATCAGGTTTTGGGAATTTGGAGAGAGCAGGAGCGAGAACAGGCATTGAGTCGCCGGCTGAATACGTTACGAGATGAGTACCGCGTCGTGGATGAAAGCACTGCTCCATGAAGCTTCTGCCTTATTGGATTTTCATATCTTCAATGATGTTCGGTGTGCTGGCGAATGCACACGGTACTTCGCTGGCAGTCTTTAAGGCAGTGGAACTCTCTTCCAATGAGTACGACATTCTTTGGAAAGTGAATCGACCTGCGGCTTCGGCTAAAATTGAAGACCTTCAGTTCGCTGATGGATGTTCTCTTATGGGGCAACCCGAGCGGTATGCTCAGGAGGGAACGACTCGAACGAAAGCACTCTTAAAGTGTGGGTCGGGACCTGGCCTTGGCCGGGTCACATTTCCCGACAATCCTCCGGGCATTCATGTCATGGTTGAGGCGACTTTTCTTGGCGATAAACGGGTCACCACGCTGCTGCGCGAAGAACGCAGCACGGAGCTGATTCCGGCCATGGAACAAAGTGGTTGGCAGGAAGCGTTTCGTTATTGTGTGATTGGTGTTGAGCATATTTTGCTCGGCCCCGACCACCTGCTTTTTGTGTTGGGGCTTTTGCTTTTGGTCGGTTCAGGCCGGTCACTGATTGCGGCGATCACTGCATTTACAATTGCACACAGTGTGACTCTTGCTTTGGCGGTGTTTGGCCTTGTTACTCTCAAGACCGCACCAATGGAAGCTTGTATTGCACTGAGCATTGTCATGTTGGCTCGTGAGACGTTGACTGAGTCAAATACACTCTCGAAGCAATTTCCGTGGGTGGTTGCTTTTGGGTTTGGCTTGCTGCACGGGCTTGGCTTTGCGGGGGCACTTTCTGAAGTAGGGCTTCCGGAGGACCGAATACCTTTGGCCTTGGTAAGCTTTAACGTGGGTGTGGAGCTGGGTCAGCTTCTCTTTGTTTGGGTGATATGGCAGTGTGGAAAGATAGCGCGCCGAAAGGGCGCCGAGTGGGGAAGGTTGGTTCGGACATGCACAGCATATGGAATGGGCAGTATCGGCATATTCTGGGTTTTCGACCGTATGGCTTGGGCATTGTATTGACGCTGCTTGTCTTGGCCGGGTGTTCGAAAAAGGAATCCCAGTTTTATGAGATAGACTTTACGGAGGAGCGGGAAGCTTGCTCTGACTCGAATCCACTGCGCAATGCCTACTTCGGTGATACCCACGTCCATACGTCTTACTCGTTTGACGCCTTCACCCAAGATGTTCGAACCACACCTGATGATGCGTATGTCTTTGCGAAAGGTGGCACTGTGCTTTTGCCGCCACTCGATGAAAATGGGGCGGGTACGATTGAGTTGAAATTAGACCGAACTTTGGACTTCGTTGCCGTGACCGACCATTCGGAGTTTTTTGGTGAGGTTCAAGTTTGCTTGGACCCGGATCTCCCTGGCTATGACTCTTACGAATGCGAGTCTTTGCGAGCTGGTAGCAATGGGGGAACATTTACATTCGGTTTTGCTTTGGCCGATGACCGTCCCGAACGTTGGGGGCTTTGCGGCGAGAACGGTGAAGATTGCGCAGATAAGGCCAGCGGGGTCTGGCAAAGAACCCAAGAAGCGGCGGAGCGCGCCTATGACCGAAGCGGTGCTTGTGAGTTCACGTCGTTTGTGGGTTACGAATACTCAGCGGCCACCAACGTCGCCAATTTGCATCGCAATGTGATTTTTCGAAATGACAAGGTCCCGGTTACGCCTACCTCTTACTATGAAGAGCCCAGCCGAGAAGGGCTTTGGAAGGCGCTGGACCAAGACTGTATCGTGAACGGTGACGGCTGTGATGTTCTCGTTATTCCTCACAATTCGAATTTGAGTAATGGCAATCTCTTCGCGCCCGAGTATCCCCGTAGCTACAACGAAGAGCAGCAAAAAGAAGCCTTGGAACTTAGAGCGCGAATGGAACCTTTGGTTGAGATTTATCAACACAAAAACGATTCAGAATGCATGAACGGCTTGAGTGGTTCCCTCGGTGGAACCGATGAGCTTTGCGATTTTGAGAAATATCACTTCAAAGACATTCTCGATTGCGAGGGCAAACCCGGCAGCCTTGGCATCAGCGGTGGTGGGTGTGTGGATGCACAGGACTTCGTCAGGAATGTTTTGGTTGAGGGGATGGCGGAAGAGCAACGTTTAGGGGTGAACCCATATAAGCTTGGCATTACGGCCTCCACGGATACGCACAATGGAACACCTGGTGCGGTATCAGAGGAAAAGTGGGCCGGACACGTTGGTTTAAACGACGGAGCGCCACTGACCCGCATGGATGGGGACACACTGCCGGCGGGCGGTTGGCGCTTCAGTCCTGGAGGCATCACTGGGGTTTGGGCTCAAGAGAACAGTCGCGATGCAATTTTCGAAGCTATGCGACGCAAAGAGGTTTGGGGAACAAGTGGCCCGCAGATCACGGTTCGATTTTTTGGTGGTTGGGACTTTGACTCGAATATTTGTGCGGACCCGAACTTGGTTCAAACGGGCTATGACTCGGGGGTGCCGATGGGGGGTGACCTTCAAGGCACCGGTGAGGCGCCGCGGTTTGTGATTTCGGCATTGCGAGAATCTGATGTAGAGGGCTCACCGGGATTACCGCTGGAAAAGCTCCAAATCATCAAAGGTTGGGTGAAGCTAAATGGTGAGCGAGGCGTAGAGGTTTACGATGTGGTCACCGATTCCGGTGATTACGCGCTCGATGAAAATACTTGCACCTCCACGGGAAGTGGGGCGGATACTCTGTGTGGGTATTGGGAAGACCCTGATTTTGACCCCACAGCCCATGCTTACTACTACGTTCGGGTGGTGGAGTATCCACGCTGCCGTTGGACCACGCAGGTTTGTTTAGGGCTTACGGGAGATGCGCGGCCATCAGCCTGTGATGACCCAGATGTGCGCAAGACCATACGAGAACGGGCATGGACTTCACCTATTTGGTACTCGGGAGAGTAACCGAACGGTTTCTAACATCCTGAAAACAATCAAGATTAAGTAGTTTTAGGCTTTTATTGTTGGATGCTCGGTTTTGCCTGGAATATGCGCTAACATAATCAAGCCTGGGGGCAGGCCGTTATGAAAGCAGTACAATGAGGATTGAGTGTGGGAACTCTCAAAGAACGAAAAGACCCAAGATTCGTTAAACGGTATCCGGTGACGATTAAACTCGGGACGAAGCGAATCGTAGGATTTACCTTGGACTTATCGTCCGGGGGCATGGCGATTTCTGCCAAGAAAAGCATGGATGTGAAGCAAATCGTGACCGTCGACATCAAGGCAGGTCGATTTCCTATTTCTATGATGGCGGAAGTGCGTTGGTGTAAAAGAGCGCAGCGGGCCGATACAAGTAAGCCAGGTTTTGAAATGGGCTTAGAGCTGCAGAGCCGCAAAGATGAATACATCGAGCTCTTAGAGAAGGTGATTCGCGAAATAGATCACCAAGAGCGTAACGGCGAATACAAAGAAGACTTGCACATCAGTTACGAAACCCGTTGGCAGTTTGTGATGGAATACGAAAAGAATCTCAAGAACCGAGAGATTTTCATTCCAACGGTGAAGCCATTTAAGGTGATGCAGAAAATCGAATTCACCATGCATCTCTTGGAGGTCATGCGGGTTCTCCACGTTGCCGGAACCATCATGTATGTGGTGGATGAAACTGACTCCAAAAACCGTGGTAAGCCTCAGGGTGTTGGTATTTCCATCGATAAATACCGCTTTGGTGATGAAACCTTGATGAAACAATTCGTCAAGGATTCCGGCGGCCACGTCTAGGTTCTATTTCTATCATTTGCTGACATCTTTCGAAAAATCTCAAGTGCTTAGGCGGTGCTTTGTGCTGTCTTGATTGGTTTTGCAATTGCAGTCCAATCAAGTTGTCCGCGTTTTTTAAGCAACATCTAAAATCCTCTCCCGATACATCTCTTTGAATAAGAACTCTCAAGGAGAACCAATATGCCTCGCGTGAATAGCAATAGCCCCAAAGTATGGGACCTCGTTTCGGAAAAAAAAGTTTGGACATCAACCTATTGGCCTTACGCCAATCATGCACGCAGCGCCGGTGGCAATCCTGAAGAGAATTTATGGGCAGATAAAGGACCCCTCGATAAATTTGATGCGGTGCTTAGTAAACGAGGACTAACGGCCGGTGCTAAGGGGTTCGAAAAAACGCCAGCTTTAAATTATCTCGCAGACCCATCTGCTCCCAGTGGGTTTTACATTCGCAAACCCACCATTCGTGAAGCGGATGCTGAGCGGACAACCGGTGTGGACTTTACGGGCAATGGAAAGCTTGGCCGAAACATCAAACGTGATTTTCTCGACGAGTTTGGCGGCTTTGGTACCAACGGTAAGAAAGACGGCGAAATGGATGTGAGCTGGTGGGGGAGCTGTGATGCTGTTGCGTTGGCAGGAATGATTTTCGAAGAGCCTACTAAGAGTGTCACCATCGAGGGAGTAACCTTTACGCCCAACGATATCAAAGGCCTCTTGGTGGTTATCGCTGGCAGTCAGACCGGACGTGAAGACTTCGTCGGCTCTCGTTACGATGGAAATCCGGATCAGGTGAACTTGAAGGATGGAAGCGTAATCAGTGGAACGATTCAAGGCATGGCGCTGAGAGATTTTCGCACCGGAGATTTCGAGCACAATGGTGGCTATGTGATTAAGAACGATGTGAGTCAGACCGTTAAAATTGAAGATGCTGATGGCAAAGTACATACCGTCAAGGCGTCCGAAATTGATTATATTGTTCGAGAAGACAAAGAGAGTCTTTCACCGGCACTCTTTCACAAGACCGTGAAAGCGTGGCTTCGGCAGAACCGCCCATTTGCGATGGACCATGATCCAGGATCGCATGTTTGGAACGATAACTATGATCACGCAACCATCAAAAAGACACGGGAGCTTCCAGACTGGATGAACACCAGTGATTTGAATGGCCATAACGGTCCTTACAGTGGTGGTAAAATTGCATTTTATGAAACTGAACTTTTCAAAAAGGACGAAGCCGAACAAAGCTACGGCTATTGGATTGAGAAGCAGGGCAACAAAATTGTTAACAGTGGTTGGATAAACGACCGCGATTACGACGAGAACCCAGACTTCATGTGGCGGGTATCAAGCGGCAAGAAACCAACTTTCACTGGAGACAATGAAAGAAACCCATTTGTTTTGCCGCCTCTGGTTAAGGAAATCTATGAAAAGAGTATTGCGTAAAGCGCTTGGATAACTTCGTGAAGCCGTCTGAGTCATGTTGATATGGGTCAGGCGGTTTTTTTTGACTCGCGACTCGCGATGGGCCCACTGAAATTTGAGCAAAAAAAAACGCCCAGCAAAGCTGAGCGTTTTTCTTGTCGAAAGTGGCGGGGCGGACGGGACTCGAACCCGCGGCCTCCGGCGTGACAGGCCGGC
>CAZZDT010000258.1:0-5838 GCA_964652435.1 uncultured Bdellovibrionales bacterium | reverse complement strand
TTAACTTATGCCAGCCGGTTGTCTGACGAGTTTGGTGCGAAATTTTATTTGAAGCGTGAAGACCTGAACCACACCGGTGCTCATAAAATCAACCAGACTCTGGGCCAGGCTTTACTGTGTCAGCGCATGGGTAAAAAGCGAATCATCGCTGAGACAGGTGCTGGGCAACATGGCGTTGCCACCGCAACAGCGTGCGCCATTTTTGGACTGGAATGCATCGTTTATATGGGAGCGGAAGATATTCGCCGCCAAGCATTGAATGTGGAACGCATGAAGATGCTGGGTGCGAAGGTTGTTGCGGTTGAAACCGGGACGCGTACGCTCAAAGATGCAATGAACGAGGCTATGCGTGATTGGGTAACCAATGTCGAAACCACCCATTACCTAGTCGGTTCAGCCGCAGGCCCGCATCCATACCCCATGATGGTACGCGACCTTCAGGCAATTATCGGAGAGGAAGCGCGCCAACAAATGATTGAAGATCATGGTGGGCTTCCGGACTATGTGACCGCATGTGTTGGTGGTGGCTCCAATGCTATCGGGCTATTTCATGCATTTGTTCCTGACGAGTCGGTGAAACTGGTTGGAGCTGAAGCAGCGGGTCATGGCTTGGATACGGTTGATCACTCTGCGTCTCTGAACAAAGGGCAGATGGGGATTTTGCACGGTTCGCGAACTTTGGTTCTCCAAGCCAACGAAGGACAAGTGGCGCCGCCGCATTCCGTAGCTGCCGGTTTGGATTATCCAGGGGTGGGCCCAGAGCATTGCTGGCTTCAGAAGACAGGCCGCGCCAGTTATGTTGGTATCGATGATGATGAGGCGGTCCATGCATTAAAGACGTTGGCACGAACCGAAGGCATTATCTGTGCTCTCGAAACCGCCCATGCTGTCGCTTGCGCGATAAAGTTGGCAAAAGAGCATCCGGGTTCTTCTATTCTCGTGGGTGTTTCTGGACGCGGCGATAAGGATATGATGGAACTCCGCCGTTTCCTTGGTGAGAAAGAGGGTGAGAGCCATGAGTAGACTTGGGGATACCTTTTCGAAGCTTAAGGCGGAAGACCGCAAAGCGCTGATTATCTACATGACTGCATGTGATCCAGACCTCGACACGGCGGTCGCAGCAGCCAAAGCTTGTATTGATGGAGGCGCCGATGTGCTGGAAGTGGGCGTGCCATTTTCGGACCCGCTTGCAGATGGTCCTGTCATTCAGCGGGCAATGAATCGCGCACTCGAAGGTGGAGCGAATTTTAAAACCAGTTTGGAATTGGTCAGGCAAGTTCGGGACTACAACGGTGATATACCCATTGTGCTCTTTGGCTACAGCAATCCTTTTTTATGGCCTGGTTTCGAAAATTCTTGCGATTTGGCCAAAGAAGCAGGGGCCGATGGTTTCTTGGTGGTTGATTTACCGCCAGAAGAAGCGGGCGATTGTCGAAAAGCGGTACGAGAAAGAGATATGGATTGGATCAGCCTGATTGCTCCAAGTTCGGGCGATGAACGGGCGAAAAGCATTGCATCACAGGCCACAGGATTTCTTTATATGATTTCCATGTTGGGAGTGACGGGCGGAGCGCTTCAAAGCACAGCGGGTGCTGAAGCGATGATTAAGGCAGCGCGTACTGTGAGCGGACTGCCGTGCTGTCTGGGCTTTGGGGTCCGGGATGAAAAGAGCGCAGAAGCCGCAGCAAAGATAGCTGATGGTGTGGTGGTAGGCTCAGCCGTTGTTCAAGAACTCGAGGCAGGAATGGAATCAGGGGATGGTCCTGAACGCGTCTTGAATCTGGTTCGCAAATTGAGAAGCGGAGTTGATGCCGCTTAGACTATACCGGTAACTGAATTCGAATGACTAATAGTTTAATGAAAAGCAATGCAAGTAAACCCAAGAGAGGGATTGTTCTTGCCGGCGGAGGTGCACGGGGAGCTTATGAGGTAGGGGTACTCTCCTATATTTTTCAGGAGCTGCCTCGAGGTCTTATCCAGCCCGGAGATATCAATATCATTTGCGGCAGTTCGGTTGGGGCGATTCACGCGTGCTTTTTGGCTGGGTCTGCGCATATCGAAGGATTCGATATGGAGCGCTTGGTTGACTCATGGCGCGATATGCGAATTGAGAATATGCTGAAGCTTCGGGCCCGCGACATGGTTAAGCTTCCGTTTGAGTTCAAGAAGCTTTTTAGTGGTAGCCCTCAGCGAAAAGGGTTGTTGTTAAATTCTCGGGCATTGCAGGACTTAGTGGTTCGGGACATGCCATGGGCCCAGGTTCGTTATAATGTGCGTTCGAACGTGGTCGAAGCTTTGGCCTTAAGTGCAACCCATGTAAAGAGTGGCAAGTCGACTATCTTTGTAGACCGGGCAGACGGAGGCATTCCGCCTTGGTCCCGTGACCCACGAACCATTGCCAAACCTACCCGTATCACGCCGCAGCATGCTTTGGCTTCGGCGGCTATTCCCTTGCTTTTTCCGGCAATAAAAATCGATGGCTCCTATTACTGTGATGGGGGTGTGCGGCAAAATACGCCTTTGTCGCCCGCGCTGCGGCTGGGCGCTGACAGAGTTTTGGTGGTCGGCTTGAGGGGTGAAGACCCACCAACGAAGGTTTCTGAGTATATGGACGGGCATGCAGAAACCTACCCGGGACCGATGTTTCTCATGGGCAAGATGGCCGACAGTATTATGCTGGACCGACTGGAGTATGACTTAAAGCGCCTTGAAGGTTTTAATACGCTTCTGCAAGACGGTCAGCGTGTTTACGGTGAGTCATTTGTCGACCAGATCAATGCTTCAGCCATGAAGATGCGCGGAGCACGATACCGAGAAATTGGTACCGTCGTGATTCGTCCATCGCGCGACCTCGGAGCCATGGCTCACGAGTTCATCGATGTTTTCACGGAGAAACTGGGCGGTGTGTCTGGAATGCTCTTTGATTTTATGTCGGACGCCGAGGCGTTGGGCGAGTCCGACCTTTTGAGTTATTTGATGTTTGATGGCCGCCTCGCCACAGCAATGATTGAACTGGGTAAAGCCGATGCCGACGCATCGCGGCAATCTCTGATCGAGTTCTTTCAGGATTGATTTTCTTGCCGGGTGTTGAAGCGCGCCTGTACCCGAAGTATCCATGGAGTCACGCTAAGACGATTCCATGGAGATGCTAATGTCTTTTCGAGTTCTAATTGCCGACTCTTTGGCCCCCGAGGGTCCCGCTGCTGTTTCCGATGTAGATGCGTTGGTTGTGGATAACCGAAAAGGTATCAGTCGCGAGGACCTTTTAGAGTGCATTCACGATTACGATGCCCTTGTGGTTAGGAGTCGGACTCAGGTGGACGCCGAGCTGCTTGCGGCGGCTCATCGCCTTAAAGTTGTTGGTCGCGCAGGGATTGGCATCGACAACATCGATTTGAAAAATGCCACTCAGCAGGGTGTTATCGTTATGAACACTCCGGACGGCAATGCCGTCACCACCGCAGAACACACGGTCTCTATGATGATGGCAGCCTCCCGTTTGATTCCCCAGGCCACCGCTTCGATGAAGGCTGGACGTTGGGAGAAGAAGAAATTTATGGGACGCGAACTCTCGGGCAAAACGCTCGGCGTGGTGGGGCTTGGGAATATCGGACGAATTGTCTGCGATAGAGCTCAAGGTCTGAAGATGAAGGTGGTTGGTTACGACCCCTTTTTCACGGCGGAGGCTGCTCAAAGAATTGGCGTGGAGTTTTTACCCTTGGATGAAGTCTTATCGAGAGCCGATGTGCTTACGGTCCATACGCCGCTTACAGAGCAGACACGTGGCTTGGTGAGCGATGCTCAAATCGAGCGCATGAAGCCCGGAGTGCTTTTAATCAACTGCGCCCGTGGCGGAATTTATGATGAAGAGGCTCTCGTGAGAGGCCTGGAGTCCGGCAAGGTAGGGGCGGTTGCCCTGGATGTATTCGAGCAAGAACCCCCGGCCGCTGACCATCCATTGTTGTCTCATGAACGGGTGATTTGCACACCTCATTTGGGCGCTTCAACGGCCGAAGCGCAGGTGAATGTTGCAGTGGCTGTGCTGGAGCAAATTGCTGATTACGCAACCGGCGAGCCTGCGCGCAATGGTTTGAATTTGCCTCGGTTGAGTCAGGCTGAACTTAGAGAGGTTGCACCTTACCTCGATTTGGCTGAGAGATTGGGCTCGTTTGTCGCACAGATCAGTCAGGGTGCATTTAAGAAAATTGAAATCGTCCTGCACGGCGATATGGCCGATATGAATGCTTCGCCGATTGCAACGGCAGCGCTTTCTGGGGCTTTGGGCAATAGCCTGAGTTCACCGGTGAATCCTGTGAATGCACGCCTTATAGCAGAACAGCGAGGTGTGGAGATTGTGGAGTCGACGGCCCGAACGGTAGGCGCGGGGACCTTAGTGAGCGGGATATCGGTTCAGATTCAAAGTGAAACAATCAATACCGCCTCGGGAACACTCTTTGCGGCCGGTGAAGGTCGGATTGTTGAAATCAACGGAATTCGGTTAGAAGCCGTGCCTAATGGGCATATGTTGCTTATTTGTAACCGCGATATGCCTGGTGCTGTTGGTAAAATCGGGACGGTCTTGGGCAGCGCGGGCGTGAATATCTCTCGTATGCAGTTAGGCCTTGGTAACGAAGGAGGCGACGCTTTGGCGGTCGTCAATGTTGATGGTGCGGTGCCTGATTCTGTCTTGAGTGAACTCGATAGTATTGAACAGGTCGTGTCGGTGGATCTTGTTGGTTTGAATATTTGAGGATGGTCAAAATGGCTTCAAGAGCGTGGGTGACAGGTGCAAGTCGTGGAATCGGTAAAGCCGTGGCGCTGCAACTTGCGAAGGATGGATTTGATTTAACGATTACCTATCGTAGCAATGAAGCCTTAGCTCAATCGGTGGTTGAAGAAAGTCGCGCCCAGGGGGTTGAGGCCCGAGCAGTTTGTTTTGATTTGGGTAATCCTGGCGAGGCGGATGCAGCGGTTGAGCAAATGCTCGCTGATGATGGAACGCCCGCAGTGTTGGTGAACAATGCGGGGGTTACCCAGGATGGACTTTTTCCGCGCATGAAGCGGGATGCTTGGAACAAGGTGCTTGATGTCAATTTAGGCGGGTTTTACTCGATGACCCAGCCCGTGGCCAAACGGATGCTTAAAGAGCGGGCAGGACGGATTATCAATATTACCTCGGTTTCAGGTCAAAAAGGCAATCCAGGCCAAGTTAATTATGCAGCCAGCAAGGCGGGGATCATAGGGGCGACCAAGGCTTTGGCATTGGAGCTTGCAAAAAGAGGCATTACGGTCAACGCGGTTTCTCCTGGATTTATTGATACTGATATGGCCGAGGGTTTGAAAACAGAAGAGTTGGTGAAGATGATTCCTGCGGGCCGGCTTGGCACGCCCGAAGATGTGGCTGCGGTTGTTTCTTTTCTTGCCTCGAAGGCCGCTTCTTATGTTACAGGTCAGGTGATTGGTGTAAATGGAGGACTTTACACCTGAGATTGAACGAAAGTTGAAAATGTTTCCATCACCGGAGAAAATTTTACCTCACCGACCACCTCTTCTCCTTCTTGACGAGGTATTGGAGGTGAGTGACGATAAAGTTGTGGCAACGCGCACGTTCCGTGCAGATGAAGAGTTCTTCAAGGGCCATTTTCCTGGTGAACCCATTGTTCCGTGCGTCTATCTGGTGGAAGCGATGGCGCAGGCCATGGCCTATGGGGAACTGTATAATCATGGTCCGCATCGAATGTTGTTAACGGGGGTAAACAAGGCGAAGTTTCGAGTACCTGTTTTACCGGGCGAGACCGTAACATTTAGTTTGGAACTTCTAGGACCCAAGATGAATAT
>CAZZDT010000257.1:0-5858 GCA_964652435.1 uncultured Bdellovibrionales bacterium | reverse complement strand
CCTGCATCCGGCCGGGGATACGAATGGGTCGGGTACTGGTGTAGGGTTTACAACCTGGTTGTGACTCCGCCGCTTTCCTGAGTTGAGATTCGAACAACCCTATCTCCTGTTCGGCGCTCTTTGATTCAACCTTCATTCACGCTGCCCACAATTTCCCGCGCAATCAACTTAAGCAGAAAGGTTTCGCGCTCCATCGACATACCTTTCTGATCCCCACTCTCCATTATTTTCTCATTATGGGATATGGAATCATGGATATTTTTCCATACGGGCTTCATGCCGTTTCTTTTCTCATACTCCTCGTAGCGGGTTGGACCCAATTCTCTATCTACGTGGCAAACATAACAATAGGATTCAATATGAATGATATCATGTTCCGGCTTATACCAAGGTCGATACTCTTCATATAAACCGAAGGCCTGACCAACTTTAATATTCCGGGCTCCAGTCTCCTCCTCGAGTTCACGCTTTAGGCCCTCAATCAAATCTTCGCCCTCATCTACCCCACCACCCGGCAGGCTATAATCCTTGTAGTAGTCGGTGTAGAGCAAAAGAATGCTTTCTCCATCCAGGACAATGGCTCTCGCGGCACGGCGATGAAAGATACTTCCCTGGAGATTTTCAACATCTGGGTGAATAGAGGACTTCAATAAACGCATGGTCCGCTCCTATTCACACCTGCGAACTGAAAACGCAACAACCAACGAACATAAGCCTCCAAACTTCGGTCCCAAGCAAGAAACACTGTGAACCCCCAAAGCTGCAAACGGCTGTATTCACGACATTTTCTAAAATGGTAGACCCATACTTGCATGCTCGGCTCGCCTCCCCGAACAATTCCCACAATCACCCTTCCGGCAACCTGCCAAATCTGGCATTCAGGCAACGCCGCATTCAAGGAGAAACACCATGAAATACCGTTCATTTGGAAAATTAGATGTAGAAGTATCAGTCGTAGGAATGGGTGCAGCTGCCATCAGCGGCGAAGGCGGCGGTTATGGCTTTGGCCACATCAGCGAACCAGAATCTGTGGCGCTCGTACATGCGGCCCAGGACCTTGGGATCAATCTTTTCGATACAGCTCCCATCTACGGTTTCGGAATGAGTGAAAGACGCCTGGGAAAAGCCTTAACCGGTGAGCGCCGTCAACGGGCATTCATTGTGAGTAAATCCGGTATCACTTGGGACGATGAGAAGAATGTTCGCCTGGATAACAGTGCCGACACCACTGAAAAGATGTTGAACCAATCACTTCGTGATCTGCAAACCGACTACATCGACCTATTCCTTGTTCACTGGCCAGACCAAAATGTAGATATCAGGCGTACGGTCGAGGTACTGGTGGCTGCCCGCGACGCCGGTAAAATCAAAGCTTTCGGTTTATCAAACACCAACCCGGACGAACTTGCCCTAGCATCCGAAATAGCTGAGCCCCAGGTTCTCCAAGCACAGATGAACCTCTTTGAAAACGAACCCGTTGAAACCCTCTTCCCCTCTGTTCGAGAGAACAACATGGGATTTATGAGTTGGGGCACCTTAGACAAAGGAATCCTCACCGGTCGGGTCCATCAGGAACGTAAGTTTGACGATGTTGATGTTCGGTCCCACGCACCTTGGTGGACAACGGCTGACCACGCACCTCGCTACGATGCTATGAAGACAATCACCCCAATCATTGAAGGCGCAGGTCATACGGGCTTGGAATTGGCGCTGAGCCATGTCCTAGACCATCAAGAGGCATCAACAGCCCTATGTGGCATGCGCAACATGAAACAACTGGAAACAGCATGTTCGGCGGCGGAGAATCTTCTTAGCACTGAACTATTGAACCAAGTTCGAACAAGAGCCTGGAAACATACATCGGCGGCCTAACACCGCTCTCAATGATTACGGCATCGGTTTACCGGTCATCGTGGGCATCACACTCAACGGGATTTTCAAGCGTTGCAGCACAGTGGGAGCGATATCCCGAAGCTGCAACAGCGGCGTATCTGAGAGTTCGCCCATAGCCGGTACACCCGGACCACGCATGTAAAACCAAACTTCCTCAGACCCTGGTACCATTAATTTATGGTGATGCCAGTCTGCCGACGTTCGACCTCTACCGTGGTCAGTCGTAATAACCAGCAAAGTTCTTCCTTGATAATCGGGGTCGCTGTCGATCCAGCGAACAAGCTGCTCTAAGCAAGTATCAAAATAAGTCGCCGCCCAAAGCACGCGAGGATAGCGTTTATCATGGGCCCAATCATCGGTTTCTCCCAGCCCAAGATACAAGACTCGGGGTCGATGTTGAGCTAAGTAATCCATCGCCAACTCACAGGTAATGTAATCGTGCCTGACCTCCGTCCACGGTGTTAACTGCTCAAACTGTCGCTGACTTAAGGACGCGGCACGTTCTGAGACATTGGGCCAGCGTGGCTCCTCGAATCCCGCATTCACCACAAATGAACCCGGCCTCTGAGCTGCTATACTCTTGAAGCGGTCCCAAGCTGCAAAAAGAGCCACGCCGGTGGGAGGCAGCTTCCAGTGCCATTGAAGAGCCTCCAACAAGGTTACCGCCGGTATCTCCTGCGCAGTGTTGCCGCGAATTTTATTGTCCAACGCTTGGCCAGTCAGAATTTCCGCGTATCCCGGATAGGACTTCAAAACATTATTTGTCGCATCTACTTTAGAACCCTTAGAACGGTTGCCTAGTAACATTCCCTGACTCGCCAAGGTGCCCCAAAAATATGGAAAAAGCTTTTCACGCCGCTCTTCCGGACTCGTTGCCCAAAGTCTCTTCATGAGCGCATGGTCTGCCTTGCGTTTGACTCCAGCCTCACGCAAACCCTTCAGTTCTTCATCAACGCCACTAAAAAGCTCTTGCCATCGCAAGCCATCAACGGTGACAATGACCACGCGGTCCGGCGCGGGTGGCGCCCCAAGAGCAATGCCTGTAAAACCAAACGTCAAGCAAACAACGAGAATCCATCTATTGGTCATGACCGCCTCAGAGAAAGTGTCATGAATGAGACTAGAGAAGTTGTTGGCAAAAAACAACGCGTCAGAGTGTCAGTAAAAAAACCGGTAAGTGAAATTTTACTCGCAGATACTTAAGAAACCACCGGACTCTTCAATTTCACTTTCGGGTCCACACCACGTGTACGCTTCCACATCGCACGCCACCGCATTGCAGGTCCAACCCTCAGGGCTGGCACTGGCCTGCTGGCAAACTGATGTTGCGCTGCAATGGATAGAACAGTAGCCGGTCTCAGCCCCAGGCATTTTCACACAGAAATCCGTAGGACTGGCGCAATCACTGTCTGCCCCACATGCATCGTTCCATGGACTTAATTCGTTAACCGAATCTTCACCACCACTGCCATTGTCCGCCGTTTCTCCCTGCGAATAGGTAAAAAGACAACGTGTGATTGGGATGGCGATATCTCGCAAAACATAGAGATAATATTCTTTACCGTCTTCAAGAGCCGTGGGTGCTCCGGTCAAAGGAAATGTTTGTGTTGCACCAGAAGGCGCCTCTCCATAGACAAAACCATCAGAAATTCCGTCATCGGTATAAGAGACGTCCAAGCGCCAAAGTACACCGTCGGGGAGGTCAAGGTTTGGCGGTGTGCTGGGGTTAGCACTGCCTGATTCCAAAACATACACGTATCGCGCAGCTCCCCCGCTCCAATCGATGGTTCCATCTGGGAGAACGCCCTCTCCATTTTCACAGGCGCTCGGCTCATACACCATTTGAGTATGCACCGGTCCACCGGTAGGCGGGGTATCGGCGTAGTCCGACTCCACGGCGCCTCGGCGCCCAAGTTCACCTTCAAAGAATGCAACCATCCGCTCGATATCGGTGGTAGGAATTCCCGTTCGCGTCCGGTCAAAACCGTTGTTATCGGCGGCGTCGTGTGCGCCCAAGGATGTTGAATCGATCCATCCCGCCATAATCGCAAGACCATTAAGCGTAAACGTATCTGTCCAAATCCCTTCTGCCTCTGTGTCCCAATTTGAAGCACCCTGTGGAGCAACGCTATCGGTATGGCAACAAACACATCCACAGGATTCCGCTTGCCGCTTGGCCCAATCTACTTCCTCTAAAAAGGTCGGACTTGCGAGCAGTGGGTCATCTTCTGGGGTTTTAAATCCTGATGGGGGAACGGGTGCGTAAGGCCGCTGGGTTAGAACGGCTGAGCATTCCGCATAATCGATGAATTTCCGACCTTCTTCGGTACAGCCGCCAATGGTTGCCCATGTGCAGACCTCGCCATTCTCGCTGTTCCCTGAAGCTTGACCGGTCATGGGTTCTCGGCAGGTTAACTCGCCCGGCTGAAACACACTGCCGCCAGAACCGATGCCATCGGTGTCCAGATTATCTGCAAGGTCCTCACAAATTGCCGAAGGAACAAATTGCCCACCTCCGAAGAGCTCGCAGCCCATTTCGGAACTCTCACAGGCGCGCTCGTCGGCGCCAGGAAAAACAATATGGTAAAAGTCTTGGGAGCCGCCACCCATGAGACAATATCCAAGAGACTCAGTGTAAGGGCACGACCCCTCGGCAAAAACTGACTCCTGCTGTCCGTTGCAATCGTCTTCGCCGGTGAGCATGGTCCAGTTCACACCTCGGTATTCTCGGCACTCCTCGAGGTTCGAAAAGATATTGCGGTAAACACAATGTGCCATAGCCTCGGGCAGCTCGGATTCAGTTTCTGCACTCTCGGTGCAACCGGGAAAGGTAAAGGCCAATATACAAACTGGCAAAAGTAGGAATCTATTTTGAGCCACAACCACGCTATTTTCTCCTCGGCCACAGGCCAATGATTTATTGTGCTGGTAAAATGGGTACCCAAGAGAGCGGTTTCAACCGCGTTTTCGACAATTAAATCGACCCTTAAGAAGGTTCCGGGGTTCGATTTTCACCTTTAAAATCAGGCATATGCTTGCTCTTAAAGATTCAAGCATGAGATATTGAGCCCCATATTGCGGGCTCAAGGAATGAAGCCTGCTTTTTCAGCTAGGATTCGTATCGATGTGCAAAGCTCTTAAGAGCCTCATGGTGATTCATTTGTTCGTTTTGGGAACCACCAGCCTCGCCTTGGCTCAGGATAACCCGATACCCAACGAAACGGTTGAAGCCGACCTTGCTCAAACTCTGGTTGAGAACGAAGTTTCGGCCAGTCTTGCGGGTGCAACAAAGCAAAAGGTTGCACCACCTACGACCATGACACGGCGGGTGGCTATCTACAATCTGGAGCTACAGAATGTACCTGCGGGCATCGGCCAAGTCGTAACCGACGCACTTTTGTCGGAGATAAGAAAACTCGAAGGCATCTCAGCCATTGGTATGGAAGAGATCACCCAAATGATCTCACTTGAAGCCCAGAAACAGATGTTGGGCTGCGAATCCAGCGAATCTTGCCTGGCCAATATCGCGGGTGCCCTGGGAGTGGATGAGCTAATCACAGGAACGCTTACTGAGCTGGCCGACGGAAGAGTCATACTGATTCGTCGTATCGATCAACGCCAAGCTAAAGTCATACACGACGTCCAAAAGCGTCTCAAAATAGGCAGCGGCGAGGAGTTCCTTCTGGCCATCGAGCCTTCTGTGCAAAGCCTCTATACTGGACGTGCTTACCGACCAGGCACAGAACCCGGTGTTCCAGATGAATTGGTATTGAGGCTGAACCCTCCCCCAGTCCCAAGCTGGTTTACCCGGACCATGGGCTGGACAGGTTTAGGTCTGGCCGCTGCGGGCGGTATCACCTACGGCGCCACCTGGCTTTACCACAACAACCGCCAAAATGACCTTCGGCAAGGCAATATTGACTCCGGTCAATCGGCCGCCAGTTCCGCCCAAACCGGAAGAGCCC
>CAZZDT010000256.1:0-5859 GCA_964652435.1 uncultured Bdellovibrionales bacterium | reverse complement strand
ATGGTTGCTCCAGACCGAAAGGGTTTGACCATACCGGTTCAATTAAAGCCTGAGCAGACGTTGAAGGTTGTGATTGTAAAAGGTGAGGTTCCTGCGGTGCCTGAACCCAAACCAGGCAAACACGACCATAAGCACTAAGGATGGACAATAATGGCCGGTAAGAAGATTGATGGAAAAGGTTTCGCGCTGAAGATGCGTGCCGAGTTGGCTGAGCGTGTTGCTGGTATTTCTGAGAAATTAGGTCGTCCACCGGGACTTGCTGTGGTGTTGGTTGGCGAAGACGCTGCATCTCAGGTTTATGTGCGCAATAAAGAGCTGGCAGCAACCAAAGCGGGCATGAAGTCTACGATGATTCGTTTGCCTGAAGATGCGACAATGGAGCAAGTTTTAGAGGCGGTTGATTCTTTAAACGCCGATGAAACTGTCGATGGATTCTTGGTTCAATTGCCATTGCCAGGCCACCTTGATGAGAAGGTTGTGACCGACCGTATTGACCCATCGAAAGATGCCGATGGGCTTCATCCAACAAATTTAGGACGTTTGCTTGCGGGCATCGATGCACCGAGACCGTGCACACCATCGGGGTGCATTGAGCTACTTAAGGATGAGGGTGTTGAAATGAGCGGCGCTCACGCTGTGGTCATTGGCCGCAGCACCATTGTGGGCAAACCCATGGCAATGCTTCTGTTGGCGGAGAATGCAACGGTTACAATTTGCCACTCTCGCACCAAGGATGTTGCGGAAGAGGTGGGTCGCGCGGATATTGTTGTTGCGGCTGTAGGTCGTCCTGAGATGGTGAAAGGCGAGTGGCTGAAAGAAGGCGCTGCTGTGATCGACGTCGGTATCAACCGCGTTGACGGAAAATTAGTGGGTGATGTTGATTATGAGGGTGCCCTTGAGCGTGCAGCATGTGTTACACCCGTTCCCGGCGGTGTGGGGCCAATGACGGTAGCCATGCTTTTGAAGAATACGGTGGATGCAGCCGAGCGTAAGATTTAACGAGGCTCTTAACGCCACCTAAGCGGAGTAATTCGAAATGACAGAATTAAAACGAACAGCGCTTTATGACGTGCACGCAGCGCGTGGCGCACGATTTGTTCCCTTTGCCGGCTATGAAATGCCTGTTCAATACGAAGGCGTCATGGCGGAGCATAAAGCCGTTCGCGAAAACGCTGGACTCTTTGATGTATCCCATATGGGCGAGGTTATCGTCGAAGGTGCGGATGCGCTTAAGGGCTTGCAACAGATTGTGACGAACGACTTGAGTAAACTCGGTGATGGGGATGCTCAGTACACTGTTATGTGCCAGGAAGATGGCGGCATTGTTGATGACTTGATTGTCTACCGTGAATCAGAGACGCGCTACTTCATTTGCGTCAACGCATCGCGACGCGAGGAAGATTTCAATCATATGCTGGACCAGCTTCGGGGGCTTGATTGTGCAGCCAGTGATGTCTCGGATGATTATGCACAGATTGCGCTTCAAGGGCCGAAGGCCGCTCAAATTATCGCTGCAGTAAGCGATGTTGACTTGAATGAGATGAAGCCATTCACATGGCTCGATACCACGGTAGCGGGCGTTGAAAATGTTCGCGTGGCTAAAACGGGTTACACCGGAGAAGATGGAGTTGAATTTTACTTGGCTCCAAATTCAGCGGCAGCACTTTGGGAGGCCCTTGAGGTAGCGGGCAAGGACCACGGGATAGCTTCTTGTGGACTGGGTGCTCGTGACACCCTGCGTTTGGAGATGAAATATGCTCTCTACGGAAACGATATCGACCATACCACAAACCCCTATGAAGCGGGTTTGGGCTGGGTTGTGAAGCTTAAAAAGGGCGACTTTTGCGGCTCAGGAGCCTTGGCTGCAGTCAAAGCCGACGGGCCAAGCCGTAAGTTGGTTGGGTTTAAGCTCAAAGACCGAGGCATTGCGCGGCCTGGTTATGATGTGGTTTCTAATGGCGAGTCGGTAGGGAAGGTGACTTCAGGAAGTCATAGTCCTTCACTTGGCGAGTCGATTGGTTTAGCTTACGTGCCGCGGGAGCTTTCTTCCGTTGGCTCTGAATTTGAAATTGCAATCCGCAAGAAGAACATTGCTGCGGTTGTTGTGAAAACACCATTTTACAAGCGAGAAGAAGCATGAGTGTGCCAGAGGGATTATTGTATACAAAAGAGCACGAGTGGATTCGCCAGGAAGGCGACGTGGTTGTTGTGGGCATCACCCACCATGCACAAGATCAACTTGGTGACGTCGTATTCGTCGAGCTTCCGGATGTGGGAGCGTCCATTGCAGAGGGCGATACTTTTGGAACCGTTGAGTCGGTGAAAGCCGTTTCGGATCTCTATGCACCGGTTACAGGTGAAGTTGTTGAAATCAATGAAGGGCTGGAAGATGCACCGGAGTCAGTCAACAGTGACGCTTACGGTGAAGGTTGGATGATTAAGGTGAAGGTTTCCGGTGAAACTGAAGGCCTTCTTTCTCCAGCTGACTATCAGGCTCTTCTAGGCTAATCCCCGATATGAGCGATGAAACCCCAGTTCAGTCTGAAGCCAAGGCAAAGATTGAGGCTTTACTCGAGGCGTTTCAACGTTCTTTTGACGTCGGAGACTATCTAAAGGCTCGCGAAATAGCTCGTGAGCTCCAAGAGTTGGCTCCTGGCCATCCTTCTACGCCCCATATTCGAGAGCGAGCTGAGCTTTTAGGCGTTGATTATTTCGTTGTCCGCTTCGGTTTCGGGGTTGCAGGCCTCTACCTTATGGGATGGGTCCTCGCCAAGTTGACTGTTTCTTAAGACTTTTTCCGGTAAATTGTGTCAGAAGTTGCTTTCTCTACCCGAAAGTCCAGTGGACGTGTATGCTTAAAATAGTCCACCTGGAGGCCTGTGAATGTCGATTGATAAAGTAGATGGCGGTGTTGCCGATATGGTCCGTCGTGAAATGGAAACGCGGCGAACTGAGATGTTGGAAGAGGAGCAACGGGCCAGGGTTGCTTTGGATTCTGCGGCTCAAGCTGCCCAAGAAATTGCAGCCGAGGGTAAGGTAGGCGATGGCAGTGATTTGGTTAAAGCTGCCGAGGCAGGCGCCACCAACACCGATGCCCAGACTGAGCTCCAGCAAGATGACCCAGCCTTGGCCTCCACTGCCAGCGACCAACAGGACCGCGGTGAAAATTGGGCAAAATTCTCCAATGAACAGGATGAGAGTTTAAGTCGCGCCGCAGCTGAAAAAGACATAAGCAATCAGTTGAGTGATGATGGCGGCGATGAGGCTAAAGAAGAAGCCAAAAAGGTTCAGGTAGCGGATTTACTCAGAGAAATGACGGTACAATCTGGCCGTATCAAGTCTTAACGCACATTTTGGAGGTTTTGGGGATTGATTCCGAACGTTAATTTTCGACGATATAAAGATTCTTATACCGGTAGGGGGCTTGAGCCGAAGTCTGAGCTGGAGATAATAGAGTCTATGGACTTCCATGTAGGACGCTCCGATAATTATCGATAAGGAACTGTACCCCATGCCACTCTTTGAAATTTTCATCCCAGGCCCCGAAGGTTCGAACGGTAAGATCGCCAAGATTAAAGGTGACAATTGGATGGGGGCGCTTAAGAGCGGCCTATCTAAGCTTGGCGATACGACAGATGTTCAAAGCTTGATGTGTGACGTCAAGAAGAATGGGATGATTGTTACCGATCCCAAAACAGGACGTGTTTTCAAAATCCGAGAAGTAGGTGGCGATGACCGGCCCCAGCCAGAAGGAACTGGGCGTGGTAAAGCGGCTGAGGGACGTTCTGTAGAAGACATCTTGGGAGATCTCTTTGGCAAGACCCAGGACATCTACAGCCATAAGGAACTCAAGCAGGCAGCAGCGTTTATCCTCGACCTCGCGATGGAATCCGTCCCTGCTGAGTCGGGCTCTGTTCTTATTGCAGACATCAATGATGACGATATGTATTTTGCTGCAGCAAAAGGGCCGAAGGCTTCCGAAGTGATGCAGTTCCGAGTTCCAATGGGCCAGGGAATTGCTGGTTTTGCGGCGGTTGAAGGCGTAGCCTTGGCTGTTTCGGACGCTGACCAAGATGAGCGTTTTTATGCCGATATTTCTGAGAAGCTTGGTTATGCAACCAAGTCGCTGATGTGTTCGCCGTGTCAAAAAGACGGACGAACCTACGCCATTATTGAATTGGTCAATAAGAGCGGTGGTTCTTCGTTCAGTGCTGATGAAGTGAATGTGCTTAATTTTCTAGCGCATGAATTTGCTCAGTATCTTATTCAAACTGGTCAAACAGGAGATTAAGCTTTCCAAGCACTCATTGAGATTTCGCCCTTAGTGGCCTATTGGTTGGCCGGTTCTGGCCTTGTGTTGAGTGGGCTGGTTTCAGCGATTGAAACGGCGCTGGTCGGGATTCCCGATTCGGATCCTGGTGAGCAATCCGATACGTCTCAATCCGATGCTTTTGCTTATTGGCGAGAAAATCCTGCGGCCGTCCGAACAAATTTACATGTCTTTCGATTGTTGGGTGGGTTCGTTTACGCGGGCTCGGTGCTGACCCTCGTTTTGCAGAAACATGAAAGTTTCGCGCTATCGATGCTCTTATTCGGGGCAGCGATTATATTGGCCAGCACCATACAGATTCTAGGTCGCTTGCTGGCAAAGCGGAACGTGTTGGTTTGGGGCACCTTTGGGATGACCTTTGTGCATCTCTTGCGGGTAATTGGCTTTCCGTTGGTTTTACCGGTGCAACTGGTGAGCCGTATATTTGCGGGGACAGTAGGCAGTTCCTCTACGTCGAATCCGTACTGGACACTTGATGAGCTGGCTGAGCTTTCTGAGAGAATAGGTGCATCCGATTTAGGAAACCCCTCTCAAGAGTTGCTACGTTCAATCATTGAATTTTCAGATACTTTGATTCGCGAAATCATGGTTCCTCGTACTGAAATGGTGACTCTCTCCCTCACTGCTTCTGCATCCGATGTTCGACAAATGGTTCTTGAAAAAGGGCACTCGCGTATTCCGGTTTACAATGAAACCATCGACCAAATCGAAGGTCTTTTGCACGTTAAACGTTTGTTTGCTGCGGAGATAGAAGCCCATCAGAGTGGGCAGGAGGCGGTGTTGTGTCTCGAGGAACTTCTTAAGCCGACTTTTTATGTTCCCGAAGTGATGAAAATTTCGGAATTGTTGAGAGAGTTTCAGCGCCGTAAAACCCATATGGCGATTGTGGTTGATGAGTATGGTGGTACTGCGGGGGTGGTGACGCTTGAAGATATTATCGAAGAAATTGTTGGCGAGATTCAGGATGAGTACGATGTCGAGGAACGCCAGTTTTTGGTTGTGTCGGACACCAAGATCTTAGCCGATGGCCGGGTTGATCTAGACGAACTTGAGGAAGTGATTGGGGTTCCGTTTCCCGATGATAACTCATACGAAACTCTGGCCGGATTCGTGACGTTTCAAGCGGGGTATTTACCTGAGGCCGGTACCGTGATTCGGTGGGGTGGGATGGTTTTCACCGTTAAAGAAGCCGATGAAAAAAGGATAGCAACGGTTGAGATTGAGCGTCCCGAGGGATTTGCCCTGCCTCAACCGGTTGCTCCTGTCGACCTCTCTTTGTCAGAGAAAGCCTGGCAGTAAAATCAATCTAAGCTATCAAGCTCTGAATCGAATTCGTTGAACTCACGCTCAGCGGCGAAAAACATCGTCGCTACTTCCGCCACAGTTAGATACATCGGCAGAAGCTTTTTCTGGAGGCTCTTGGAACCACGTCGCAAGCTACGTGGGTCGTTGAAGCTTCCTTGGCCTTTGAAGCTCATGAGCTGCCGGTTTAGCTTGGAGTCCATCTTGCCTGTGTTGCTGCGGGTGCG
>CAZZDT010000255.1:0-5895 GCA_964652435.1 uncultured Bdellovibrionales bacterium | reverse complement strand
GTGGTCCATATCCAAACTCAGTTTTGTTGAACTACAACTGTCCTCGTAATTTTCCTTTAGACCCAACCAAGCTTTTGCGAGACTACGTGGTTCAGGTGAACCCTGATAATCCTCACCTCTTGCTTGGCAAAGCTTATTTGGCACTGCCGGGTAAATGGCCTACCGTTTCATACTTCATCTTGGAGCGGGTTGGGGAATCGGAAGTGCCTGTATCTTAAAGGTACCTATTGATTAGAAATAAAAAAGCCGTGTCGAAAGACACGGCTTTTTTTTGTTTCGAATGTGCTCGACTGGATTAGAGGTACGAAGCGACCTTTTCAACGAGCTTGTCGATGCCTTTAGCAACTGGGGCAATCGATGGCCCGAGCATATAGGCAGGTGTTGATACAACCTTCAGACGGGCATCAACTACAATCTCGTCCACCGGGCAATCAACGTGCTCCGCGCCAAAGCTATTGAGCGCAGCTGCTGTATCTGGGTCGTTACCGATGGTCAGTTTGGGCTTTGCTTCACCAAGCACTTTGGCGGCAATCGCTGGAGCGATGCAGATAAAGCCCAGTGGTTTTCCGGCGCCGTGCATGCTTTGGATGAGACCGCTCAATGTCTCATCGACTGTCATGTCAGTTCCTTTGAAAGCAAAGTCGCAAAGGTTTTTAGCTGCGCCAAATCCGCCCGGCAGAATCAAGGCGTCTAAGTCTTCAGCTTTGACGCTACCGAGTTCGTGAAGGTTGCCGCGGGAGATACGCGCTGATTCATCGAAGACGTTGCGAGCATTTGCTCCTTCTACGGGTTCCGATTTTTGATGGTCGACGACGTGGGCCTGCTCTTTGTTAGGCGCCATCACCACAACATCTGCGCCGAGTCGATCTAATGCCAGAAGCGTCAGAGTTGCTTCGTGAATTTCAGCACCGTCGAGGTAGCCACATCCGGCCAATACAACACCAATTTTCTTACCTTGTGCACTCATTGAGAATCCTCCGTTGTCTTTGGAGGTTGCGACCTAGCACAGACTTGAATGTATGTTCCAGACTCTTAGAGAGGCTCGATTTCGTGAAGTTCTAAACCTGGAGCATTTTCCATGGCGTACTGAATGGCCCAAGTTGAACTGGCCAAAAGAACGGGATTGCCATTGCGATCCTCATAAACCGGGTAATCTCGGCGTTCTTGCAACCAATCGTGAGCTTCTTTGGGGCCTGTGACCCAACGGGCGGCCGCGAAACTCATGGATTGAAAGATGGCTGTAACATTGTATTCGTTTTTGAGGCGCTCTTTGAGAACTTCAAACTGTAGAATACCGACCGCGCCCAAAACGGGGTTGGTGCGTCCCAGATGGGGACGGTAGAAAAGCTGGATAACGCCTTCGTGAGACAGTTGCTCGAGCCCAGTATCAAGCTGCTTGCGCTTGAGTGGATCTTTGAGAACCAGTTCGCCAAAGTGGGCCGGCGCAAATCTTGGGATAGAGCCAAAACGCATAGGTTTGCCTGAAGCCACGGTATCGCCAATTCGCAATTTACCCGGGTCATAGAGGCCAACAATATCTCCAGGCCACGCGTTTTCAACGATGGAACGCTCTTGAGCCATAAAGGAGTGAGGCTTAGCAAGCTTAAGCTTCTCGCCACTGCGGCCAATGGTGACGTCCATGCCGCGCTCGAATTGCCCGGACACAACCCGCAGAAATGCGATGCGGTCTCGGTGACGAGGATTCATATTGGCCTGGATTTTAAAGATAAACCCAGTGAACCGCTCGTTGTCGGGGGTGATGGTGTCACCTTCTTCAGTTTTACGAGCAGCTGGTGCCGCGGCTTGGGTTCCCATGAATTCGAGGAGAGAATCAACGCCAAAGTTGGTCATGGCTGAGCCCCAAAATACAGGGCTGACTTCGCCAGCTAAAAAAGCATCGTGAGAGTACCCATCGCCAGCACCTTCAAGAAGTTCAATTTCTTCGAGGGCTTTGTTGAGTGTACCTTCATCTACATATTCGTGTGCTTCATCGAGCGGGAGAGTTTTGCTTTCTAAAACTCCGGTACCATGTTTCTCGGCTTCGTAGAGAGTGACCATCTTGGTCTTTAAGTCCACCACGCCTTTGAAGTTTTTACCCATGCCGATGGGCCAATTCATGGGAAAGACTTCTAGATTCAACGTGGACGAAATCTCGTCGATCAGTTCCAGTGGATCCATACCGTCGCGGTCAAGCTTGTTCATGAATGTGACGATGGGCAGATTGCGCATTCGACAAACTTCAAAAAGCTTGAGCGTTCGGCTTTCCACACCTTTGGCGTGGTCGATGAGCATGATGGATGAATCAACCGCCGCCAATGTTCGGTAGGTGTCTTCCGAGAAGTCGGCGTGGCCTGGTGTATCCAGAAGGTTGCAGGCTCGTCCCTTGTATTCAAATTGAAGAACGGAAGAGGTAACGGAAATACCACGTTCTTGTTCGAGCTTCATCCAGTCACTGACCGTATGGCGGGCCGCTTTTCGGGATTTGATGGACCCGGCCAGGTGGATGGCTCCCGAATAGAGCAAGAGCTTTTCGGTAAGTGTGGTCTTACCGGCATCGGGGTGCGAGATGATGGCAAAGGTGCGGCGCCGGCCGGCTTCCTTTTCGATAGACATTTCAAACCTCTTTTGAATCTTCGGTGCCCCTAGTACCCGGTTCTGCATCGGTCGAATAGGATTTTTTTGCATTTTTATTAAGAAAAATTGGGGTTTGGCGTTGTGATACCGCTGGTGATAACAAGCCTGTGATGATTTCTGATGCAATGCGATCTTTGGTCGAAGAGCTGGTCCTACGCCCAGATGCGCCCGGAGATATTATTCAATTCACCAATGAAGTGGCTCAACTTCGGATGGACAGTGGAGAATCGCTCTGGTTGCTGCACACGCCGGATGAAAATCTATACCCAAAACTTCACGAATTTCTTAGCAGTTTGGTGAAGGGGATGACTTTGGCGCGGGCCAGAGTGGTGATGTTGGGCGGGGATGATTCCGTTCATCAAGTACTTGAAAGTGCCAAGCCGGGGCGTTTTCAGCGCGGTGAGCTTAGGGTTCATCATCTTCGAGAAGATGGAACATGGTGGCATGGACCGAACTCTGAAAAGCCCAGCGATATGGTTGAGGCTCTTGAGGCAGCTGTTCGGGAACCTCGGTCCGCTCGATTCAACGATGCTAACTTCATGTTTGCCCTGAGCCAGGCACTTGAGCGCGGTAAAGCTCGTCAAAGAGAAATGAGCCGGTTTCGTGTTCAATACGACAACAAGCTTCCCTGGGCCACTTACACCTTAATGGCTTTAATCCTCTTGTCCTTTGGGGCCCAGCATCTGTTTGGTGGCAGTACTTTTGTGCCTACCCAGTACCGGATGGGCGCGAACGTGAACAGTCAATTGGGCGAGGACTTCGAGTGGTGGCGTTTGTTGGCGTCGGTATTTTTGCACAGCGGTTTGATGCATTTGGCCTTTAACACCTACGTGGTTTACGCACTTGGAACATTCTTAGAGCGAATATTTGGTGCCAGCCGATATATGATTCTGGTGGTCTTAAGCGGGCTACTGGGCAGCGTGGCCAGCTATTTATTTGGGGGCGGCTTTCAAAGTGTTGGTGCTTCGGGAGCGTTTTGGGGCTTTCTGGGAGCCAGTGCAGCTTTGGGCTTGAGGCCAGGGGTTTTGATTCCAGTTTCTATGGTCGCTCATTTAAAAAAGGTGGCACTCTTTAACCTGGCTCTGAATTTGGGCGTCTCATTTTTGCCAGGAATCGACTTGTTGGCGCACCTGGGCGGCGGGGTGATGGGTTTTGTGTTGGTTTGGAGCGGCATTTTGCAGCGAAGCTTGGGACCTATTGGAGAGTCTGAGAGAGAATCACCGTTGGCTCAACAGATCACCGCGGCATTGGCCGGGATTCTATTTCTAGTGATGGCTGCTTCCGTTGCGACTGCATGGCAAGTGGGGCAGCCCTGGAAACTCATGGAGAAGCCCAAACTCTCTTATCGGCAAGTGCCCCTTACTGAATTTGAGATCCAGGTGCCGGAAGGCTGGGAAGAGGAAAGTGTCACGTCAGAGGGGCAGACAGGAACCGCCTTTGGTTATGGACATTTGTTACGAGATGGCTCCCAATTCATCGTGGAGTTTCGTCCACTGGGTCCTGGCCTTAAAGACATCGGCCAAGATGATGTGAGAATGATTCTTGAAGCGTCGCAAAAGCGGATGGAAGAACAGGGACCCAAGGTAGAGTGGATCGAAGCTGGCGGACCGTTTCTACGGCAGATGAAAACCTGGCCTTCGGGGGTATTAACCATGCGGTTGGTTCGAGTGAGAGAGGGGCATTTACAAAGCTTTTATTGGGAGAGTTTCGGTGATTCCGAGAAGAAGCCCTTTTTTGTTGAGCCTCTACCGATGTTTGAAAGTATCAGATTGATAACAAAGCCCTGAAGAAGTGAGCTAACTCTTTGCCTAAGCCTTACTTTTTGGCACAATGGTTTATTGGCTAATAGGAGTAAGAAGTTGGCAGAAGAAAAGATTTCAGAAGAATTTATCAAAGCTCTCCCCAAAACAGACCTACACCTACATCTCGATGGGTCTTTGCGTATCGGAACACTTATCGAGTTGGCAAAAGAGTTTGAGGTTGAGCTACCCAGTTACACTGAAGAGGGTCTAAGAGAACTTGTATTTAAGGATCGCTACCAGAACCTGGGAGAGTATTTAACGGGATTTCAGTATACCGTTGGTGTTTTGCAAAGAGAACTTGCTTTAGAGCGGTGTGCTTATGAGTTGGCCGTTGATAATCAGCAAGAAGGCGTGCGCTATATTGAAGTCCGGTTCGCGCCGCAGTTGCATGTCCATCAGCATATGAATGCAGTCACCGTTCTCAAGGCCGTGAACCGCGGGTTGGATCGTGCGAAAAAAGAATTCAATGCAAAGCAAGAGATTAAGGATGGTTTAGAGCCACCTTTCGACTACGGAATCATTTGCTCGGCAATGCGCATGTTTCAGAGTGGTTTTAGTGAGTATTTCACGAACCTGATCAGCTCGCACATGTACACGCCCCTGAAGGACGTTTACAAGATGGGCTCTTTGGAGCTTGCTCGAGCAGCCGTGGTTTCTCGAGATGATCATGGGCTTCCTATCGTTGGATTTGATTTGGCTGGTGAGGAAGCGGGCTATCCCGCTGATGATCACATTACGGCTTTCCAGTACTGCAAAAAGAACTTTTTGAAATTAACGGTTCATGCTGGGGAAGCTTACGGGCCAGAGAGTATCTTCCAGGCCGTAACGGATCTTTATGCAGATAGAATCGGGCACGGAACCTATTTACTGACGCCAGAGGCCATCCAAGACCCGGCTATTGAGGACAAGCAAGGTTACGTTGATATGCTCTGTCAGTACGTGGCGGACCGGCGCATTACCCTTGAGGTATGTTTGACGAGCAACATCCAAACCAATCCTGAAATCCCGTCTATCTCAAAGCATACGCTGCGAAAGATGCGGGAGCATAGAATCTCGACAACCCTTTGCACCGATAACCGTTTGGTGAGCAATACGACGGTCACACGAGAGCTCGAGCTGGCGGTGGAGCATTTAGACTTCACCCGTAAGGATCTTAAATCTGTTATTGTTTACGGATTTAAGCGCAGTTTCTTTCCAGGAGATTACCTGGAGAAACGCAAATATGTACGCTCGGTCATCGATTATTACGAATCCATTGAAAACAAATTCTTTGGGGATGTAGCCAGTACCAAGACCTGATGAGACGCACTTTTACTGTCCCAGAGCTTTTCTGGGGCAGTACTCTATACTGATTTAAGAAAAGTTTGGCTGGGTAATCAGCCTTCTGAAGGAGCGGGCGTTTCGCTTTCGCCGTCTGATTCGGGCTCTAGAGTTGGAATCAGAGGAGTGAGAGCTTCTT
>CAZZDT010000254.1:0-5904 GCA_964652435.1 uncultured Bdellovibrionales bacterium | reverse complement strand
CTCGTCGGGCTCATAACCCGAAGGTCGTTGGTTCGAATCCAGCCCCCGCTACCAAACGACACTACAAACGTGCGCAAGTCCTTGGACTAACGCACGTTTTTTTGTGCCTTCTTTTCCTGTACCCACATCACTATGTGCTCATACGTACTCCGATATCACACTTTAAATCGTTGAATTTCGACACTTAATTCCTCGGCTTGGCCCTGCAAACTCATGATCGCCTGATCAAGTTCTCGTACAGATGCGTCCTGATCTGTACAAACTTCATGGATAAGCTGGACTGCCTGCAGTACGTCCTCAGAGGAACGCGTCTGCATCTGCTGAGCGTTATTTACTTGAGAAACCATGTCATTGATCTCTTCAATGGCTTGAATCACCTGACGAGAGCCCTGAGCCTGCTCCATGGAACTCTGGTGAGCCTGCTCACTCAAAGCGTTCATCCGGCGCGTTCCGTCACGAATTTCTCGAGAGCCGCTGGCCTGATCGTCGGAAGCACGGGTGATTTGTTTCGCATTCAAAGAGACACGCTGGATAGAACTCGACATCATCTTCGTCTGCTGAGACTGCTTTTGCGTCGCCAAAGCAATCTCTTGAACCATGTCGCTACTGGAGGCTGTGGATTCTAGAATCTTGGCAAATGCCTCATCTGCTTGTCGTCCCAGTTTGAGACCCTGGGAAACGTTTTCAATACCACGCTCCATGGCTTCAATGGCGTGCAGCGACTCTTGCTGAATCTTATCAATCAATGCCGCAATCTCTGTGGTAGAGATACGCGTACGCTCAGCTAGGTTTTTAATTTCATCGGCAACAACACCAAACCCTTTACCGTGCTCGCCGGCCTGAGATGCAATGATCGAAGCGTTCAAAGCCAAAAGGTTCGTCTGGTCAGCAACACCTTTAATAACGCCTACGATGTTTCCAATTTCGATGGTTGTTTCATTCAAGTTGGTAATAACGTCAAAGGTGGTTTGCGAAGCATTGGAAATCTTATCGATACCGTTCAAGGTTGCGCGCAAAGCCTCGCCGCCCACTGTCGCCGCCGCAGAAGCCTGAGTGGACAAGAGAACCGTATCTTGGGCATTGCCTTCAACCTGTGAAATCGCTTTGGTCAGCTCCGTCATCGAACCAGATGTACCGGCAATATACCCTTCAAGGTCACCAATGTTACGCGCGGTTTCTTGAACCGACGTGGTCATTCTATCAATGGCTTGCGTCGACTGATGAACTGCAGTCGCCATGGTTTCCATGTTTGAAGCGATCTCGTCGTTCGCATTCGCCATTTGAACAATAAACGCTGCGCCCCGCTCACTGGACTCCTGCAGACCATCTACGTTGATACTGACGCCACGTAAGCTTGAAAGCATGTTTTCGATGGAACTCTGTGTATCTCGAACCAAAGACTGAATCGTAACCGCACCGGAGGATACGCTCATGCCCGCTTCCGACAACTTCGCAATAACAAGCCCCAAGCTATCGGTTGAACGCCGAATCGCCATGAGGGTTCCTCGCTGGCCTTCAACAACGGTCCGGAAGTTTTTCGCAAGTTGTCCGGTTTCATCATTCGACTCCACCCCAATGGTGGATGTCAGGTCGCCAGTCTCTAAGAGAGCACCGGTCTGTAAAACCAATTCACGCAGAGGATTCACCATCACCTTTGCGATACTCGAAGCCACCAACAAACCTGCAACGATTAAAAACAGGCTCAGTATAAAGAGGCCCCAAAAGTTAGAACTCTTACGCTCCATACTTTCAAAAGAAAGATCCACGCTGATGGTCAGCACCGCTTTTCTGCCATCGTTTAATTTCACTGAGCGGGTTACGCCCACCTGATTGTTTTTGATGACCGTTCCGCTTAGCCGCTTCGAACGTTGTTCTAGATGCACACCACTTCGAGGCCATGCAGCAATCAACGTTCCATCGGTTGATCGCAGGGTTGCATGCATTGCTCCAGGGATATCGCTGAAGGCATCGAGGACAGATTGAATTGCTTGGGTCTCGGGTGCGGAACGAACCGCCAAGGTAAGAACCGACGTTAACTCTTCAACATGTTTTTGTCCGAGAGCATCATTGTTGGCAGAGAGCCGGTATTGGAAAAATCCACCTAGACAAACCGCCATAAAGAGCAAAAACAAACCGACCACGACGATCAGCTTGATCCGCATCGATACAAATTTACCCTGACCTTCCATACGCGAAGTTCAACCACTTCTTTCGCAGGCTCCATCGCACGACTACACACCGCGTGCCGATATCCCTGCAAAACCTAGTTCCAACAATAAGAATCGTCGAAACCCAAGGGCGACACAAGTTTCCACACCTGCAAAAACGCATGAATTTCAGCCAGTAACCCACCCAACAAACCAGAGTTGCTAGAGAAATCGCTCCGAGGCACTTGCCAGCCCATCCGGATACGATCATCCTGAGAGCCATGAAGGCCCCAATCGCTCCAAAAAATGCACCGAATCCGGTCCAATTTCTGTTTTCCCCGGCACAAAGCGCTCGGTCAATCATGACCACAGGCAAAGGCATGGGCTGGGTTCTCGCCCTATGGGGGCTGGATTTCTTTTTCCAAAGCCCATTTACGGTCAGTCGATGGGTTCTTCGCGCAACCGAAAGCCCCGTCAGTGGCCTCACAACGCTCTGGAGCTTCTTCGTCAAAGCCTCCCTCTTGCCGGCGGTTTTAGCGGCTGTGCTCGGTACAATCTTCTACTATGTCAAACGCCGAGGGCCAGAGCCCTGGGATTTATGGAACAGTATCCTGGTGGCGGGCTACTGCTTTGTTCCCCACACCCTTCTGGTGGCTCTGAGCGCGTGGATTGGGTACAGCGGTTTTGAGAGCCCGTGGCTTCTTCACCAACGCAACCCAGAGAGCTCTATCTCGGATATCCAAATGCTGGGACGCATGGTGCCCGTACTTATTTATGGTTGGCTGTGTCTGCGCGAGAGCCAAGACGTCGTCATGACGGAGCGCTGGAGAAAGCTTCAAGCCATTCCACTTCTTCTTGTTCTCGCTGCCTTGTTGACCACCGGAGAGCACGTGATCAAGAACCAAGAGCGCGCTCGACCTCTGATGCAAGGCGACTCACTGCCCTACTTTTCTATCTACGATGGCTCCGGCAAACGCCGGATTCTGCAAGAAACCAAAGGTCGCGTTTTATTGATTGATGTCTGGGCGACCTGGTGTGGCCCGTGTGTGGCAGCTATGCCCCATTTAGAAGAGCTCCATCAAGAATTTCAAGGTAAGGGCTTTGAACTCATCTCTTTAAATGTCGAACCGGAGCGAGCCGCACACGTGCAGAACTTTATGAAGGAAAAAAATCTGAGTTTTCCTGTCTTTTTTGACCGGGGCCAAGCCCGTCAAAGGCTGATGGTTAGTTTGTACCCTACGGTCATCCTCGTGAACGAAGAGGGACAAATAGACTCCATTTACAATGGAACCCTCGGGCTTGCTGGACTGAGAGGGGATATTCAACGGCTTCTTGAATGAGAAGATAAGTGGGAAATCAGCGTTTCTTTTTCTTTCGACCCGCTTTGGCCTCAAAACTCTTTTTCATCTTCTTAAAATCAAGCGTGAGAACGAAATTTCCACCGCTTTCCACCGTGCCTTGAATTGCCATCTTTTTCTTGCCCATCTTGGCTCTAAAAATATGGTCTCCAGCACTGAGCTTCAGCTTTTTCTTCTTCACCTTACCCAACGAGACGCCATCAACCCAAAGCTCGGCTTTGCCTTTGATGACCACACGAACCTCACCGGACTCAATGGACCAATCCTGAGCAAGCTCCTCGCCGTCGCTTGATTCTCCAGGATTAAATGCAGTGGATTTTTTCTTCTTTTTCTTCTTTCGAGAGCGTTTCTTCTTCTTTTTCTTATCTTTAGAAGAGTCTTCAGCAACTTCCTCGTCACTGGAAGCCATAGAGTCCTGAATGGTCTCCAAGGTGCCCGTAAAATGAAGGACAGCAACGATGATACTTGGAACACCCGCGCCAACGAGAACCATCAACGCAATACGAATGACTTTCTTAAGAGGCCCGCCGCCAGCGCCAAATTTAACGGGGTCATCAGGCAGATCTCCCCATTCTTTGCTAAAATCTTCCTCATCGTCTTCTGATTCGCCGTCTTCTGACTCAGCACCATCGGATTCCGGCTCCGACTCCTCGCTGTCCTCAGCCTCCTCGTCGGCACCGAAATGTTGGTCAAAATCATCTTCTTCTTCGGACATAAGTCACCATAAAACAGAAAGCTTCAAATACCTAGTAATAACAATACCATCGGCGGCTTCAACAAAAACCTTAGCGCACATATCCCAAAGCACGCAGTACCTGGATAGTATCCTGATTTAGCTCGGCTTGGCCAATATCCATGTCCAATCTTTGCTGTCGACGTTCTTTGAGCTCTCGTCGAAACATCGCCAGAATCTCAGGACTTTCCTGCGCTATATTGTTTTCTTCCCCTGGATCCACACTCAAATCATAGAGTTCTTCAACTCCTTTGCGGAATGGATAAGAGGGCTGCAAACGCTTGGTTCGTAAATGACGAATATATTTGTAACGAGCAGATCTTAATGCCACCAGATTTCTTCCTGCATGCTCGCTGATAGCAATTCGCTCCGGTTCAATCTGACCATGAATCAAAGGCCAAAGAGAGCGGCCCCGGATTGCTCGCGGTGATTCAACCCCCAGATACTCCATAGCGGTGGGCATGATGTCTACCAACTCAACCACTTCGTGGACCTCAACGCCGCCTCTACCTGAATCGGGAAAGTAAGTGATCAAAGGAACGCGAATTGTGGGTTCATACAATCCTGTGTGCACAAAATACATGTCATGTTCACCCAAGCACTCGCCATGATCACTGGTGACAATCATTGCAGTCGTATCCAAGATACCGCGACCTTCCAGCGCATCCATCAAACGGCCGATTTGATCGTCAACATATGTGATGGCTCCCTGGTACTGAGCTTTGACCCACTCCACATCTCGAATCCCCGCCAGCCAAGTGCGAAAATAAGGATGGTCCGACATATGAAAAGGAAGCAAATCCCAAATCTTTGCCAACGAATCGTTCTCGGGATCCCGCTCATCCCCATCGTAGTACAAACGATCATAAGGTGGCGGTGGCCGGTAAGGCGTATGAACATCCACCAGATGCAACCACGCAAAAAACTTTTCACCTTGGTTCTCGTCTACCCACTTTACAAATTCATCGATACTCTCTTCGGCCCGTCGCATGCTCCCGCTGCGGATAAAGGTGTCATAGCCGGCCCCTAGGTTAGACACTTCCGGGTTCATATGCCGCATATTCACCATGGCAAAAGTCTTGTAGCCCTGAGCCTGCAAGATCTGAGCGATGGTTTGTGGGTCTTGACCGACCGCTTCGAAATTCGAGTAAACATTGTGATCGTGTAAATACAGACTGGTCATAAGCGAAGCATGACTCGGCGTGGTTGTACTTGATTGAGCAATTGCCGTTCGAAAAAGCTGGCCTCCTGAAGCCAATCGCTCCAAGTGCGGCGTCTGCACCTTCGGATGCCCGTATGCACCGAGGTAATCGGCTCTGAGAGTATCAATGGTAATAAGAATTAAACCCTGTTGGTCCTGGTCAGGTTGGACTTCATGAAGCTCAACGGAATCGGACTCGCTAAAGTCCATAGGCATGCCCGGACCACAGCTCAGAGTAAAAATGAATAAACCAATCGCAATAAGGCGCGCACCGTATCTGCTCATGAAGCTACGGTAGCAGCGCGATCGGATCTGTCAAAAAACTGACCGAATTACTTCCGCCGCAATGTCCGGACCACCCAAGCGGTGGATTTCTCGCACCAGAGTTGGGCTCGTAACGTTCACTTCAATGAGCTTATCGCCGATGACATCAATGCCAACAAAGTTCAGTCCGTCTTCTCTTAA
>CAZZDT010000253.1:0-5908 GCA_964652435.1 uncultured Bdellovibrionales bacterium | reverse complement strand
CCGGCTTAGAGGTTGCTTTCGAGGAAGGCGAAACCATTGACCAATTCTTTAGCCGGGCCGCTCAATTGAACCTCAATGACGAGCAAAAAGAAACGCTGCGCATGTTGGTCTTCTTTAACGTGATGGCGAAAAAGAATGTAGCCGAACTTAAAGAGCAGGGCGTGAAGACCGAAGATATTGCCGAACAAGCTCTGGACCTCGACGAAGTTGAGTCCAATATGGGTGTGCGTTCGGAAGAGTTTTACGGGAATTCTGGCAGTGCTTTATCTGATTACGAGCGTGCGTATTTATCTGCGATTCTTATCGAGGAGATGGATGAGAATGACGTGGTTGTAGAAAAGACGCCCGAGCAAGAAGTTGATGACCGCAATGCCAATGCATTTCGCTCTCGCTTTAAATTCGAAGTTGAGAAGCAGTGGGGCAAACCTCTGCTTTTTGACGATGCGACGGAAAAACAGTTCCGCGAGGCATCCCTTAGAATGATTGAAGATATGCTTGAGGATGTAGAAGCATACGAAGAAAAAATTCACCAAGGCGTGCGTCAGTGCATGCAGCTTCTTTTGAGTGGGCAGCCCCTTGGTGCTCCCGCATCTTGGTTCGCCTAGAACTCTCTAGCCACACCCGCATTTAGACCGCTTCTAGACACCTAAGTTGTCAGTCCTTTATGGCATTGGACTCTTATGAAGGTTCGAACCATATTTGTTTGCCAGTCTTGCGGTCATCAGGAAACCAAGTGGATGGGGCGCTGTCCCGACTGTGGTGAGTGGGGCTCACTTATTGAAGAAACAGTCGCGGCCAAATCGCAAAAGTCGACCAAACCGGCTCCCACCCGCTCAGGGGGGGTCACGGCACTTAAAGACGTGGACGTTTCCAAAACCCCTCGAACTTCAACCGGCATCGCAGAATTGGACCGAGTCCTCGGTGGTGGCTTAGTTAAAGGCGCTCTGACTTTGGTGGGCGGAGATCCTGGTATTGGTAAATCGACTCTGCTTCTGCAGGCCATGGGAAATTTAGCGTCTCAAGGCATGACCATTCTTTATCTCAGCGCGGAAGAGAGTCTTCAGCAAATCAAACTGCGAGCTGAGCGCTTGGGCGTAAGCACCGACGGCCTTTACCTCTTGGCTGAAACCCATATGGAATATTTGGACAATGCTCGGCGAGAGCTCAAGCCAGATGTCATGGTCATTGATTCCATACAAACGGTGGGCGTGAGTACGGTTCAAAGTGCAGTTGGTTCGGTGTCACAAATTCGTGCGGTTACTCAAAATCTTATGGAGGCGGCTAAGGGCGAGGGTATCACCACCTTTGTGGTGGGCCATGTCACCAAAGAGGGAGCCATTGCAGGGCCGAAGGTGATGGAGCACATGGTTGATACGGTGCTTTATTTTGAAGGCGAGCGCACAGGGCCCTACCGAATGCTTCGCGCCCATAAAAACCGTTTTGGTTCTGCGCAGGAAATAGGTGTCTTCGAGATGGAGCACGACGGGCTGCGCCCGGTTACCAATCCATCGGAGCTCTTTCTAAGTCAGCGAGCCGATGGACCTGGTGCTGTCGTTGTTACTTCTCTCGAAGGGTCCAGACCGATTCTCTTGGAGGTCCAAGCTTTAGCCACGCCATCGATTTATGGAACGCCGAGGCGCACGACCATTGGTTTCGATCAGCAGCGGGTGGCTATGCTCTGTGCTGTATTGGAAGCCCGGGCAGGTTTGGCTCTGAGCGGTTTTGATATTTACGTCAATGTTGCAGGTGGCGTGCGGGTGAGTGAACCAGCGGCCGATCTTGGGGTGCTGCTTGCTTTGGCATCCACGGTGAGTGGCCGGGCAGTTCCATCAGATACGGTGGTTGTGGGTGAGGTGGGTCTTTCTGGAGAAGTCCGTGGTGTATCCCAGCTTGGCGTTCGTTTAGCAGAAGTAGAAGCCCTAGGTTTTAAACGCTGTATCGTTCCCACCCGTGATTTGGAGCGCCTCAAAAATCTTCCCGCAGATATCGATTTGATCGGTGCTTTGACCGTATCTGAGGCACTTGAGCGGGCAAGCTTAAACTTTACTCGCAGCTAGTTTTGCGGTTTGTTACACTTGTCTAGAGCGAAACACGGTTGCTGTGTTTTCGCACTTGCCGCGTTGACTTGTTTTGCTCAGGGAACTGGTGAAGCAAAGCAGGAAGGGTTGAAGAGATGAGTGCTGGTCGTGAGCGCCGAATTCACCAACGGGTTGCGTTGGATCTTCTGGTTCAGTTTCGTCTGAAAAGCATGGATGACTTCTTGATGGAGCATGCATCGAATATCTCTACTGGCGGCATGTTTATTCGCACTGACTCTCCGAAGCCGTTGGGCTCCATGGTTTATTTGCAGTTTCAATTGGAGCAGGGTGAGAAATTGATCGAAGGGCTTGGGCGAGTGGTTCATGTGAATCCTGTCACCAGTTCCGCTCCGGGTATGGGTATCGAGTTCGTTAATCTTGACGACGAGTCAGAAGAAATCATTGGCGAGATCATCAACGCCCGCGCTCAATCTTAAGCTTTTATACGATGCAGCGGCCCAGCTTTGGGAGGTGATGCGTGAGGCAGCTCCTGGGTGGGTTCGCCTAGGGTTTGAGCAAATGTTTGCACGGCCATCTGATAAATGGACTGTTTCGTTTGTTTAGCATCGTATGTGTGAAAATTGGGGATGCTCTTTGGATTGGTTCCGCTTAGGGTTTCTCGTTCAACCGAACACGATAAAAGTTGGCGACTGATCTTTTGAATCAGAGCTTGGACAAGCTCTGAGCATTCTTGAAAGTCATCCGGATGAAGAACCAGCCAGACTGGATTAGGATTCCCAAGCTTGCTTTGCAAATGACTTAATCTAGAGTCCGTGGCGTTCCAATCGATGCGTTTGGAGTCTAGCCAAAGTGTTCGAGCAAAATTTGCGTAGAGCCTTAGGATACCAAGATTTGCTTCGATTTGTCTTTTTTCCTCCAAGCGTTTTGGATCTTCATTGAGAAAATGCTCTGCGATTTCATAGTACCAGTCTTCGCGCTCGGATGGGTGCTTTGGCGATTCCCTAAGCGACTGACCTACCAGTCCTTTTTTCTGAACAAATTGGTCCAGCGTAATTGTCAGGTCTCGCGTGTAGGGTGACAAACATTCGCTCCAGGGCAAATGCCCAACCAGAAGATGGATCGGACGGTAAAGCAGTCCCATTTCTGCAGCTGGTAAAAGTAGGCTGTGGGCAACCGCATCTGGGCGGGGCGAATCAAAAGACATAATGGCTCCTCTGATTACTCTAGCGGTCTCGGCATGGGAGCGCCAGGGCGTTGCAGCATTGGGCATTTTGTGAAACACCCAGAGCCTCGTGGAAGGAACAAAGGCGTTACGATGGACTTGAGTCGACTTAATGATGCTCAGCGCAAAAGTGTTTTACACGGTGATTCGCCTCTATTGATGTTGGCGGGCGCCGGGACCGGAAAAACCACCGCCATTACATATCGCGTTGCTCATTTGATGCACGAGCGAGGTGTGCGCCCCGATAAAATTTTAGCGCTGACTTTTACGAATAAAGCGGCCCGTGAAATGCGTGAGCGCTCGGCTCAAATTGCTCAGGTGGACGCGCGCTGGCTGGCCATGGGAACCTTTCACAGTATGTGTGGCCGATTGCTTCGTGAATTTGGTCATCTCATGGGATTGGATCGTCAATTTGTGATTTACGACCAGGCCGACCAGCTTCAAATGGTAAAGCAGTGTCTTGCAGAGCTTAATCTCGACTCTCAAGTGTACGCCCCACGAGCCATTCGGCACCGCATAGAGCAATGGAAAAACCAGGGGCAGCGCCCGGAAGATGTCGAGCCGTCTCAATTTGATATGGTTGAACGTAAAGCCTTGGATATCTACAAGCTCTACCGTAAGCGTTGTTTAGCATCCAATGCGGTGGACTTTGGTGATATGCTCTTGCATGTGGTGAGTTTGCTGCGCCGGCACGAGCTGGTGCGCGATGCGTGTCACAACCGCTGGTCTCATATCTTGGTGGATGAGTATCAAGATACAAACCCAGTGCAGTACCAGCTATTAAGGGCTTTGGTCACTGAGAGCCACAGCATTACCGTGGTGGGTGACGACGACCAGTCTATTTATCGGTGGCGAGGCGCTGATATTGGCAATATTTTACGGTTTGAGCAGGATTTCCCTGGCGCTCAGGTCATTCGCTTGGAGCGTAATTACCGTTCAACACAAGTGATCCTTGAGGCGGCCAATGCGCTGATTTCCCATAATGCCGCTCGTAAAGGCAAAACGCTTTATACCGATGAGGGACGGGGTGACTTGATTACGCTCCGGATTTATCCCAATGAACGCGATGAGGCAGAGGCTATCGCCGAGCACATTGACCGTGAAGCGGATGCCTTTGAGGTCGAGGATGGCGAGTTTGGTGTACTCTACCGTACCAACGCTCAAAGTCGGCCCATAGAAGATGCACTTCGTCGCCGAAGTATCGGGTACGAAATTTACGGCGGTGTTCGATTCTACGACCGTAAAGAAGTCAAAGATGCTTTGGCCTATGTTCGTCTTTTGGTGAACCCGCGCTCGGACGTAGACTACCAACGCATCATCAATGTTCCTGCCCGGGGGATTGGTAAAACATCCGTTGAAAAAATCAGACTGCTGGCGGTCCAGCATGATCTAACGATGTTTGAAGCAACTCAAAAAGTGGTCAGTGGTGAACTTGAGGGTCCATCTCGAGCCCGCAATAAACTCAAAGCATTTGTTGATGCCTTTCAGGGTGTGGCCAGTACTCAAGCTTCGCAATCGCCGGCAGAGGTTGTTCAAGAACTTCTAGAGGAGATGGGTTATCTCGCCGCGCTTCAAGCCGAAGGAACAGATGAAGCGCAAGACCGTATTGCGAACTTGGATGAGTTGATTTCAGCCATAGCCGAATATTGTGAATTGGTGGAAGAGCCATCGCTGGCAGGATTTCTAGAAGAAGTTACTTTGGCCAGTGACATCGATGCAATGGACGAGGCGCCGCCTCAAGTTTCGTTGATGACTTTGCATGCAGCGAAAGGTCTAGAGTTTCGAACAGTATTTATGCCGGGCATGGAAGAGGGCATCTTTCCCCACAGCCGGAGCATGGATTCCAAACCAGAGCTCGAAGAGGAAAGACGACTTTGTTACGTGGGAATCACTCGAGCAAAAACCCATCTTCATATGTCCAGTGCCAGAGTTCGCACGGTTTTCGGTGATACCAGGTGGTCTGAGCTTAGCCGGTTCATTGCTGAGGTCCCGCCTGAGCTGATTGATATGGGCGTTAAGGCCAAGCCCACGCCAAAAGCGCCAACCCGAGGCAATTTACTGGACCACTTTAGAGACGATGAGCCGTCCTATGATGTTGATTTTACTGATGATTCAGAAGAAGTGGACGCATTTTACCCCGGCGCGCGGGTCTCTCACGCAACTTTTGGCGTAGGCCAGGTGGTCTCCAGTGATGGAGCAGGTCAGCGTAGAAAGCTTACGGTTCAATTCCCAGATGTTGGTCGCAAGGTTATTGTGGCACGTTTTGTTCAGCCAATCTGATCTTAGCTTATTGGCATTCCGCTGAAAGTGCAGATAAGAAGCTCTTTGATTCTGACGACGCAGAGCGTAATGGACTTCAATGGAAACCCGTTGCACACATTGTGGCGCCACCACCTTGGTGGAGCTCGAGGGAGAAGATACTCCAGCTCAGTCCATGAAATGTGTGGCCTGCGGAGAGACCTTTGTTCCCGTACGGGGTGGATTGCTCGAGAACCGTTGGGTTCTCAATCGCACCAATGGTGAGCAGCTTCAATTTGATTCTCTCTACACTCTGCAAGCGATGGTGCGTAAAGGTCAGGTGTCTCCAGACGATGAGATTTCAAGAACCGGACAAGCATGGCGTAAGCTCAGCGACATTGTAGAGCTG
>CAZZDT010000252.1:0-5915 GCA_964652435.1 uncultured Bdellovibrionales bacterium | reverse complement strand
GGCGTTCCGATATGTCCAGCTCCCTGGATGAAGATCTGGTTCAGGCGGAAGCTAAAGAAATTGATGAGAGCAAAGTTGCACCAGCGTATTCAAACGGTGGCCCGTTGGAAATTGATCCGGAGTTGCCCACAACCCTGACGCAAGCTTTGATTCGCACCGCGAAGCTTCATCCCGATAAAGGCGTGATGTTTATCGATGTAGAAGGCAATGAAGACTTCATGCCTTATGCGGAACTCCTAGAGAATGCTAAGCACATGTTGGCTGGCTTTCAGGCTTTGGGCATGAAACCTGAGGACCGTGTGATGCTGCAGGTGGATAATCTGCGAGACCATTTCACGTGTTTTTGGGGAGCGGTTCTCAATGGTATGGTTCCGGTAACCGTTGCGGTGGCGCCGACTTACCAAGATACGAATGCGGTGGTGACCAAGCTCTACAACACGTGGGAACTCTTGGACCATCCTCCGGTGGTGACCAGCCCTCATCTGGTGGATGCACTCGAAGGTCTTGAGTCGGTGATTGGCATGAAGGGGATTCGTGTTCTTGACGTGGAAAGCCTCAAGCACCCAACTGCGTCAGAAGACATTTACGATGCGAAGCCTGAAGACCGTGTTTTCTTCCAGTTAACCTCGGGGAGTACAGGTGTACCAAAATGCATCCAGGAAACGCACCGCGGGATCATTGCCCACGCGCACGGGTCAGCTCAGTTCAACAAGTACACCCATGAGGACAGTACTTTGAACTGGTTGGCGGCGGACCATGTTGTCCCCATTCTTACCTGTCACCTCAAAGATGTGTTCTTGGGGATGAATGAATACCAGGTGAAGACCCAATATGTGCTTAGCGATCCGCTCAATTGGTTACGACTAATGGACAAATACCGGGTTACCACAACCTGGTCGCCAAACTTTGGTTTTAAGCTGATTTCAGAGAGTCTTGTTGGCCGAGATGATTTGGATTTGGACTTGTCTTGTGTGCGGCATTGGATGAACGCAGGCGAGCAGGTCACCCTGCCAGTGGTTCGAGGCTTCTTAGAGTCAGTGGAGCGATTTGGGGTGCCTCAGCATGCCATGCAACCAAGCTTCGGAATGGCTGAGGCCTGTACCTGTATGACGTTCTGCAATGATTTCCATGTGGACAGCGGAGCTAAATTCTTTACCAAAGCATCCTTAGGTGGAGTGCTCGATCCTGCCAGCGCCGATGACCCCCATACGATTAATTTCATCGACTTGGGACCGCCGGTTCCAGGCATTGAAATTCGCATTACCGATGGTGATAACCAGCAGGTGTGTGAGCGTAAGATTGGTCGCTTCCAGATTCGTGGTCCGGTGATTACGCCCGGATATCTTCATAACGATAAAGCCAATGCCGAGGCGTTTGTTGGAGATGATTGGTTTAACTCCGGTGACCTAGGATTTATCCATGAAGGACGCCTCTTTCTCACGGGCCGTGAGAAAGAAATGATTATCATCCGTGGTGCCAATTTTTATTGCTACGAGATTGAGGACATCGTGAATGCGATGGGCGATGTGATTCCTACCTTCCAGGCGGCATGTCCGATCAATGATCCGGCCACGGGCACTGAAGGCTTGGCTATTTTTTACACGCCCAAGCCAGAACGCGAGGGTCACCCTTACGAATTGATTCCTAAGATACGCAAAGAAGTCACAGAACGATTGGGCGTAACGCCATCGTATATTGTTCCGCTGACGGAGAAGACATTTCCCAAGACCACCAGCGGAAAGATTCAGCGCTCTAAGTTGAGTAAGGCTTTAATTGCTGGAGATTTTGATGCGGAATTAAGAAACATCGACCTTTATCTGGCCAACGAGAATACTATGCCGGATTGGTTCTCCAAGCGCAGTTGGGTTTTGCGCTCTGTGGATGCCCAAGAAGTGGTATTGGATGGAACCGTTGTGGTCTGGATGGACGAGGCGGGGCTAGGAGAGGCATGGCTGCAAGAGGTTCCCGAAGATATCAAAGTGGTTCGGCTTTATACCCACCGGGTTCCGAGACGCAGGATTGAACCATCCTATGTGATTGATGCTCTGGACGAGAAGGCTTTGGCTGGTGTCCTTAAAGAGCACGCTCAAGGTGAGAACCTATATCTGATGGATCTACGCGGGTATGGGCAGCGTGGTGTTGAGTTGTTTACGGATGAACAGCTGCAAGACTCTTATTGGCTGGTTGTTGGTTTCCATGCCGCACTTTCCAAGGCTTTGGCTCAACTTGATAATTCGGTTGATATTCGACTTGTCTCGGTTGTTAGCGATGTTTTTGGTGAAGATGGAGCGGGTAATAATCCTGTAGCTTCGGGCACGCTGGGCCTTATTCAAACCATGCAACAGGAATTTTCGCAGCTTCAGGCGCGAGTGGTGGACCTTCCGTTGGACCATCCTCGCGCAAGCGTGATGCGATTACGACGGGAATTGAGTGCTTCTGATAGAGAGCCTTTGACCCGTTGGGTAGCCGACGAGCGGTGGGTGTCTCGATATACGTCGATGGATGTTCAGTTGGGATCTGAGCAAGAGCCGGGCTTTGTGCATGGTGGTACCTATCTGGTTTCCGGTGGTCTCGGTGGCATTGGCTACGAATTGTCGATGTATCTGGCTTCTCGTTATGAGGCGCGTTTACTTCTGGTGGGGCGGTCGGACCCAAGCGACAAAAAGAAAGCGATGGCTCATCTAAAAGCCACGGGCGCTGAAGTTCATTATGTTCAAGCGGATGTGGCCAACGTGGATGCGCTGGTTAGCGCTTTGGATGGTTTAGATCTTGATTGGCGCAAGGAACTCACGGGTGTGATGCATCTTGCTGGTACCTATCGCGAGTATGCTTGTACTGAACTCGACGCCGATACAGCTCTGGAAGAAGCCCAGGCAAAGGTTATTGGTAGTTGGGCTTTGAATGAAATCGTGCAGCAGTGTGATTCGCAGCCAGTGTTTGTGGTCTTCTCTTCCGTCAATGGTTTCTTCGGTGGCATGAACGTTGGCGCTTATTCTGCAGAGAACAGTTTTGTGGAAGCTTACGTTCAAGGGATGCTTTCGAAAACACGAGCCTACGCGGTGGCATTCTCTATGTGGCACGATATTGGGATGAGTGCGGGCAATCCTATGGCCGCGCTCAGTGCCAGACGTGGTTATCAATTGATTACCGCCACTCGGGGTCTTCACGCGCTGGAGGCAGTACTACGCCAACCGGCGGGGCAATACACGGTGGGTCTGGATGCAGATAACCCATCCATTGCTCGATATTTCGCCGGTGGAGAAGTTGCCCGGATACAACTCAGTGCCTTTTCAAACAACGATAACATTGGTCATTGGGTTCGCAGTCACGAAGATACGGATAAGTTGGGTGTCGTCAGTGCTCAATTGCTTGAATCATTCCCAGAGCGGGATGATGGCTCAGTTGATGTGGATGCGCTTCGCAAGATTCATGGTGAAGAGGGAGACGGCCGCTCGGGTGAGTTCGTTGAGCCAGCAACGCCTACTGAGGAGACCCTCGCGGCTCTTTGGCGCGAAGTTCTAAAGGTTGACCGAGTAGGCGTGACTGACAACTTCTTTGAGTTGGGTGGACACTCTCTCTTGGCTACGCAATTGGTTGCCCGACTGAGAGAGCGATTTGATGCAGACATTCCACTGCAGGTTCTTTTTCATTGCGCTACGGTACGTGAGTTGGGTGAAAAGCTTGATTGGTTTGTTTCTGACGGTGGTACACAAGAAGAGGGCCCAGCCATTGAGATTATTTCTCGAGACGAGGCGATGCCGCTTTCCTTTGCGCAGCAGCGTATGTGGTTCTTGGACCAGCTGGAGCCAGAGAGTGCATTCTACAATGTGTTCTTTGCGGTTGGCATTCAGGGTGAGCTTTTAGAAGATGCGTTTGCTTACAGCTTGAATCAAATTATCTGGCGGCACCAATCCCTGCGTACGAATTTTGTGGTGGAGAACGGGGAGCCGTCTCAATACATCCATGCTCACCGAGAGTTTGGCGTGGAAGTGATTGAGGTGAAGGCCAGCGATGCAGCCGCGCGAGAAGAAGTTATTCAGACCCATGGGCGTCATTTTGCGGGACTGCCTTATAAATTGGATTCCGATTTGCTCCTGCGGGCCAAGATGCTTCGGTTCTCACCGACCGACCGTGTGTTGCTTTTCTCCATGCATCACATCATTGCCGATGGTTGGTCCATTGGCGTCTTACTGCATGAGTTGAGCTTATTTTACAGCGCGTATTTGGATGGTCACGCGGCCCATATGGATCCACTTTCGGTTCAATACGTGGATTATTCGGTTTGGCAGAAACGCTGGCTCTCGGGCGACCGCTTAGAGAAGCAGCAGGCCTATTGGCGTGAAAATCTGGAAGATTTGAAACCGTTGGATTTACCCACCGACCGTGCCAGACCACCACTGCAAACCCACCGCGGTGCGGTGGTGAAACATCGTATTTCAGCTGAGCTTCTCGGTCGCTTTAAACGCTTCAGTCAGAGCCAAGGGGCCACGCTTTATATGACCCTGCTTGCTGGATTTAAGACCATCCTGGGGCATTATGCGCGTCAGGACGATGTTGCGGTAGGCACGCCCGTGGCGAACCGGCCGCGTCCCGAATTGGAACGACTGATTGGTTTCTTTGCCAATACATTGGTTCTGCGCACGGATCTCAGTGGTGAGCCAACCTTCCTTGAGCTTTTAGACCGAGTGAAACAAACCAGTTTGGGGGCTTTTGAGCACCAAGACATTCCTTTCGAGCATTTGGTGGAAGAACTTCAGCCGGTTCGTGACATGAGTCGCAATCCACTTTTTCAGGTGATGTTTGTGCTGCAAAACGCACCGGTTACGCCAGACGCCATTCCAGGGTGTGAGCTAAGCTTGGTCGATGTGGATACCGAATCTTCTAAGTTTGATCTGCATCTTTCCATGTTGGAAATAGCGGGCGAGATGGTTTGGGAGATGGAGTTCAATACGGACCTTTTCGATAAGTCGACGGTAGAGTCTCTGCTTAAAGATTTCGAGACCGTTTTGGATAAGGGAACGCAAGACCCCGACGCTGCCATCAGTGAATTGGTGGCCGATGTTCCATTGAGAAAATCCCAGTGGGTGGTTGCTTCCACTTTCACCGCAGATCCGGTTCAAGAATCTATCCATTACTGGATGGAGAGCTTGCATATGCCAGGGAAGGTGGCGCTGGCGGATTACAACCAGATTTTCCAAGAACTTTTGGACCCAGCAAGTTTGTTCTCTCAAAACACGATGGGTGCCAACATCGTCATGGTTCGGTTGGAAGACTGGTTGCGTTTCCAAAAGGACGTGGCCGACCCTTACGAGCACTTGGAGCGCACCGCATCGGAATTTTTGGATGCTTTGAAGCAGGCATCTGGACGCATGGCCGTGCCGCTGCTCGTGATGGTGTGTCACAACGCACCGGGTGATGAGGTGCGCGGTGTGAGTGCCGAGCAATACGCAAAGCTAGAAGATGTCATTCGGATTGGTCTGAAAGCCGTAAGCAATCTCTACTTTGTGGGCACGCAGGAGCTGGCTGAACTTTATCCGGTGGATGATTATTACGATGGCCGAGGCGATGAAGTAGGCCATATGCCATTTAAGACCGAATATTTCGCGGCTTTGGGTACCATGGTCAGCCGTCGCCTCTTTGTGCTGAAGACCTCTCCATTCAAGGTTGTGGTGCTCGACTGTGACAATACCGTTTGGAAAGGTGTTGTAGGCGAAGATGGTGTGGATGGCATCGAGTTTGATCCAGCGCGCCAAAGATTCCATGCCAAGCTCCTAGAGCAACAAAAAGCGGGCAAGATTCTTTGTTTGGCCAGTAAGAATGAAGAATTCGATGCCATGGCGGTTTTTGATGAGCGCGAAGATTTGACCATCAAGCGAGACCACCTGGTCACTTGGCGCATCAACTGGATGCCGAAG
>CAZZDT010000251.1:0-5923 GCA_964652435.1 uncultured Bdellovibrionales bacterium | reverse complement strand
GGACCGAGTGATCGGTATGAATACTTACTGGCAGTTTGGGCACAGAGTCTGGAGCTTTATGAAGCTCGAGCACAATGGCGAGCTGGTAGAGCATCGAGATGATGATGATGTTCTTTTAGGTACCCAGTGGATGGAGGCTACCGAATTTTATTGGTCCGTTGGCTCCAGCACGTGGCGCTGGGTGAGCATGAAAACCGGTATTGGCCTGGGACAAACACCTATTCGAGACTCTGACCTTTGGGCAGATGCTGGTCGCGATGAGCCTTTCTTGGGTTGGTATTATTCACCCAATGCGGAGATTGAGCTTCGTCCAACCAGCTATATGCGTATTGAGTTGGATTACGCTCATTCGATGTTTTTCGATGGACCTAACGGTGCGCTTCTTGGGGATCAGCCACGGCTTCGAGGTGAGTTTCAAGTCTTCTTTAGTCGAGATTGGAATTTACGACATATCTCTCAATGGACTGGCTCCAACCAGCAAGTCACCAATGATACACTCTTAAGTTATACGCCGATGCCGGGTACGGTGGTTTTTGCAGGATACCGACAAACCGACTCCCTCGATAACTCGGAGCCAGTTGAGCGATCAGTATTTTTTAAAGGCAGTTTGCTCTTTGATTTTTGAGGAACCTTATGCATCCAGAAGCCAAAAAGTGGGTTGAGCATTTAGACCTGCAGCCCCATCCCGAAGGCGGATTCTTTAAAGAAACATATCGCAGTGACCTTACACTGACCGGCGCTTCATTGGCGCCGGGTTTCTCGGGCGACCGCAGCGCCTCGACCGCTATCTACTATCTTCTTAGCGGAAAGGACTTCTCCGCCATACATCGCATCGCCTCGGACGAGATGTGGCATTTTTATGCGGGCAGCCCACTGCGGGTTGAAGGGCTTCATCCAAATGGCGTTCGAGAGGATTGGATTCTTGCCAATGATGGCGTCACGGGTGTGCCTCAGGCGATCGTGCCGGCGGGGGTTTGGTTTGGATCTCGACTGGTGGATCCAAACGGATATGCACTGGTTGGGTGTACCGTTGCGCCGGGATTCGACTTTGTTGACTTTGAAATGGCCGGACGGGATGCGTTTTCGAAACAGTTCCCTGCGCATTCTAAGTGGATTGAAAGTTTGACCCGTAGCCAGTAGGTTGCACACGAAAACATATTTATTGGCTTCATTATTTTCTTAAATAAGTGGTTCTCTAAGGGAGCTAGGTTCATGAAATCGGAAACTGTTATTTATCATAATCCGCGTTGTTCCAAGTCACGACAAACACTGGCTTTGTTGGAAGAGCAGGGCATCACTCCCTCTGTGGTTGAGTATTTGAAGGTCGGCATTGATGGAGAAGAGTTGGCTCGGGTGGTCGGTTTATTGAACCAAGATGCCTCGGTGTTGCTTCGAAAAAAAGAGGACGCCTACAGTGCTTCGGGACTCAACGATGAGAGCACCGTGGACGAGATTGTAGCAGCGATAGTAAAAGATCCGATTCTGCTTGAGCGTCCCATTGTGGTTCACGGCGAGCGTGCGGCGCTTGGTCGACCTCCGGAAAATATTTTAACAATCCTGACGTAAATCGTGCACTTTAGGTGTTTGCACCTGTGTCCACTTTAGACAATACTGATCTCTAGAATGCTGACTGCCTGTGGGGGGAAGTCGGCAGTGGCAGAAAGCCTTGGTAATTCATGCGCGTGAAGACAAAGGGGAGAGCCGTGAGAGATCATTCTTCTAATTCTGAAACCATTGTAGTTAATACGTCACGGGAAATGCCTCGTGATTATATTTATCGTCTCCTATTGGAAACGGAAATGGCGTACCTGCAGGTTGCCGAAGATCCGCGTCCATCAGCGAAACGGGCCGCAACAGCCTTGGCTGAGCAGCTTGAAGAGTTACAGGACGAAGTCGAGGACTTCTTACTCTACGACGATAATTGAGTTGCGCCAGGGGTCACCCTGGTTTGTGAACACTGATATCATGAGCGCGATCACTTGGTTTGCTACCGAAGTGTTCGCGCTTTTGTGTTTGGTCGAACGAATCAGCGCTTTGGCGAAAAAGCGAATGGGAATTGGATGGTGACGGCCTCATCCTTATGGGCGGGAAAGGTCCACTCAATCATTTTTTTGACCAGGCAAAGGTTAAGCTCGGCGGAGCCCAGGCCATCCTTTAGGAGTCGACCTTCCTCGATGGTGCCGTCTTTGGCGATGGTAAGCTCAAGCTCCACAACCCCCGCCAGAGAATTGTCGGCGGCTAGGCTCGCCTCGTAGCAGGCTTCAAGCTCATTGAAATGTGACTTGACGATTTTTCCAATGGTTTCCTGTGTCAGTTCCGCGGAAGACGTTGGCAATGGATTGGAAGTCGGTTCGATGTTTTCTATTGCCGGTGTGCTCTGGTCGGTCGAGCTGTGCCCCGTATTTGGGCTCGTGGTAGCGCAGCCATAGAGTGTGGCCAGGAAAAGCATGGATGTGTAGAAAGCTGGGCGCATATGAATCTCCTGCCTGCACATTACGGCGCACTTAGCTGGAGTTCAACCGTCTGGTGCCAGGAGGTTCTTTTTCGTCCCTTTTTTCGGAGGGGTAATTTCTTTCATTTGGAGGTCGTTCGTTGCGTAATAGCCAATTTTTCGTCCGGTTTTAAAATCAAAGAGAACCAGCTCATCGCCTTTGCCATCAAGTTCTTTGGCGTAGGCAAGCGCCACAGAGAGGAATGAGTGTTTTTGCTCTTCTTGGAGTTTGTGGAATTTTGGACCAAGCCTGACTCTCATGAACGATGACCGAACCTCAACTTCGAAGAATATTTTTCGTTCAATAAGTTTATCAATGAATTCTTTTCTGCTCTTTTGTTTGGGATCGTTGGCCTTCGCCGCTTTTTGTTTCTTAGCCAGGGCTTCCTCTTTTTTCTTTTTCGCGGCAGCCTTAGGGTCCCATTCCTTCAGCTTTTTTTGCGTATCCAGAAGCCGTCCCACTGCGACCTCTTTGAGTACCTGGCGGAATTTAAAGTTTGATTGGCAAAGTATCTGAAAATCCTCGGTGGAGAAGACGAATGCCTGCACGGGAGTATGACAGATGCAGGCCGCGGAGCGTGTTGTGTTGTAGAGCAGGGCCGCTTCACCAAAAAAGTCACCTTTGTGAAGCATGGCGACGTCCAACCCTTTGTTGAATAGGGTTTTGTTCACTGTGACTTTTACACTGCCTTTGTAGATAATGTAGAAGTTTTTAGCGACTTGGTTCTGCTTGAAGATGACTTCTCCGGCATCAAATTGATAGAGCGAAACGCTGCGGCAAACTTTTTGGAGCTTGCCTACCTTGATATGCTCTAGAAACTGTGTGCGTCGGACGAGCTCAGCAAGCTTTTTGAAATCGCCCGACGCGGTTTCGATGAGTTTCATGATTCACCTTACGCCACGCTTTGACTTAATTGTTATCCTTGGCTTTGCTCGGGTCAAGCAAGTAGTTCAGGTCGAGTCATTCAGTTAGGGCATCACGGGATTAGGCCCGCTCTGATTATCGGGTCCGGGTCAGATTCGCATTTTGGTAAACAGTGGATAACCCTTGTGATGCGGGCAGTTATGCAGCACAGCTACCCAGCGGCTCATCTTTAAGTCCTGAGGGTAGAGGAGGCGCTTCGGGGACCACTGCTCGGAGACAAGACTGGCCACCGGTCACCGCGATCACGCAGGGAATGATGAAAGTTTCAGGTTTTCAGAAATACAATTGATTTCTTGTGGCTACTGGTGGTTAGAAACATTTGAGGTGTGTAGTTTGTTGAACCCTAAGGACCAAGAGGAAAAGCTGAAGACCCTATGGCGTATTTTAGGGCCGTTTTTTCTTCTACAGTTACTGGTCATCCTTCCTGCGCAGGGGCTTCCGCTGGGTGATCGCTCGGCGGTTGGTGCCGGTCTAAGGGAAGTCTTCGCGCAGTTCTGGCTTAGTCTCGACCTTTTATGCGTATTGGCGTGGGTTGGTTTGAAAACCGAAACAGTGGGGCGCCGTTCTATTTTTGCCTTGGCGATGCTTTTGTCCTTTGGTGTTGTTCTTGAAATCTACGATGTCTTTATTCTTAGAGCGTTTTCGAGACTCTCAGTGCTTTACACCGATTCGCTCTTGTTGTGGGACGGTTACAATCTAGCGCTCGATATGATTCCCGGCGGACTTATGGGCCTGGTGCCTCTTGTGGTGGTGGCCCTCACGGTACTGGTTGGGGCTCATTTTTATGGTCTATCTGCATTACAAAGTAGCCTTCAGACAAGAGCGTCGCGCCAGGCTTTGGTTGGGATCAGCGTTCTTGCGGCTTGCATGGCCTTCGAGCGCCATCCCAAGATGCGAGATTCCCTGATACAATCACCGTTTTTCCGGATTGCAGATAACGTAGAGCGTTCGACTCAGATGCGGAATGAGATGCTAAGATTGGCCGCGGAGCCACGGTCGGAATCGCCACGAGAGATGATGTCGCAAGTGAGACTTCTCCAGAAGCCGGACATATACGTATTGGTGATTGAATCTTACGGAGCGGTCTTGCAGGACCATCCTGAGTTATCCGAGGACTTTGGTTCAATGATGTCCAAGATGGAGGACAGGTTGGGGCAGGCTGGCTATACTGCCTATTCCAATCGCAGCCGTTCGCCGGTTGTGGGAGGTCTAAGTTGGCAGGCCACATCGACCATCTTGAGCGGCATACGTATCGAGAATCAACATATCTACTCGAAATTAGCAGAAACAGGGGCTTACGGTATCCCGCAATTTTTGAATCAACAAGGCTATGATACCTGGACAGTGCAGCCGGGTTTTCGTACGCGGCCCGGGCGCCCCGTGTCCAATCCTTGGGGGTATCAGAATACCCTTTATTTTAAAGACCTGGATTACAACGGTCGCCGCTGGGGGTGGGGCGTGGTTCCAGATCAGTATGCTCTTGGTCTGACCCTGGAAAAAATCGATGCCTCAAAAACAGGACCCCGTTTCGTGATGTTCACTGGAGTCTCAACGCATGTGCCATGGGGCGATGTCCCGGCTTTCCGCAAGGAATGGCAGACATTTGGGACGCGTGCCGACCAGGACTCCGATACCGTTGGATTTTTCGGTCGACTCAAAGAGAAATTCCGTTCGGGGGATACCAACTGTGTTTCTGCGGATTGTTATCAGAAGGCTATGAATGAAGAATGGTTGGTGGTTGCGGATTTTATGGAGAAGGTCGACTCGCCTGAAGCATTGTTTATCGTGTTGGGAGACCATCAGCCGCCAGTACTTGCAACGGAAGGTGCCGATGTTCCCATCCACGTGGTTGCACGGGGATTGGACGGCCTCGAGCGACTCGAAGCATTGGGCTTTGTGGAAGGGATGACGCCTCTTGCAGGCAAACCTATCAGTCATGCGGGTCTCTTTACGCTGGTTGGCGCGCTTTTGGAGTCCAGGGAGAAACCGCTGGCGGATCGATACCGTCCTAATGGGTTGTCCGCTTCCGGGTTATTGAAGGAACGGTAATGGTTTCATCCGGTAACTTCCTGTGGTGTTCTCCGATTGGTCGCGCGTTGAATGCCGCGACTGCGCTGCTCTTACTCTGCTGGGCGGCAGGGGCTTACTTTTTTGGCGTCGGGTCATGGTTGGTTGGGTCGGGCTTCTATTTCACGTGGGTCGTCTTGTGGAGTCGAAAAAACATAACGCTTCATTGCGACGACAGCGGTGAACTCTTCTCTCAGCTTGGTGGCGGATTCTGGGTGACCTGGCTTCGTGTCATTGCGCTGGGCATGCTGATTGGCATTTTAGGACAGCTTCAGCTTGCTCATGTTTACCCTTGGGGCGCTTGCGGTCTTTACTGCTGGGTCATGCTCCTGGATGCGGTGGATGGGGCGGCAGCGAGAGCGTCAGGGACCGTGTCGGATTTTGGGGCCAGGCTGGATAATCACACAGATGCTCTGGGCATGTTGGCGGCCAGTTTATTG
>CAZZDT010000250.1:0-5934 GCA_964652435.1 uncultured Bdellovibrionales bacterium | reverse complement strand
CGCAGTTGATGTGGACGACCCGCTTGCGGAGATGTTTACCCCATCTGCAGAAAGTCGTTTACCGGCCAACTCGAAGCTTACGCGGGTTCGTGTACTCGCTTCGTAAAAAACATTAAGAACCGTGCGTCCCCGCAACGACGGTACCTTTTTGATGGTCCGTCTAGAGATTTCTTTGAATCCACGAGCCGTATCCAGGATTCCGTAAATGGTATCCGCAGGAACATCGCGCATACCAAGTAAATGCTGTCCTCGAATCATGATTCATCTCCCTTGCTTGCTCGTGTCTTGATCACCGAGTCGGCTTCAGCACCTGATTCAGTAAGCAATACATCCACATGGTCGTCTGCTGTTGTCTCGATCTTAAGACCCACCCAATCCGCCTGAATCGGCAGTTCGCGCAGACCTCGGTCAACCATAACCGCCAAACGCACAGAACAAGGTCGGCCGTAATCCAAAATCGCGCCTAAGGCGGAACGCACAGTCCTACCGGTATAAAGCACATCATCCACGAGGACGATGGTATGCTCCTTCGGGCGAAACGGTATTTCGGTCACGCCAACTTTCGGGAAGTCAGATGGACCAAATCCATCATCGCGATAAAGAGCAATATCAACATAACCAAGTGGCAGTTCTTGGTCGTACTTCTCTTGCATCAGCTTTACGAGACGCTGCGCTAAGATTTCTCCACCGCGACGTATACCAACGATAGCCACTGGCGCTTTTGTGGTTGCCGAGTGAATGGCATCGGTGAGCTCATCGAGCGCGCGCGCAATTCCCTCCGCATTGAGCATTTCTTCGCTCATGGAGTTCTCCTTCATGTATGTCAACAAATCCCGAGTTAACGGTGACCCGCGCCGCCTTTTAGGCGTTGGGGCCTCTTGGAAAGGTGGCTTTACGTGTCATATCGACGGCTGTCAATCAGTTATTTAAGAGATGTGAGCGCTGCGCAAAATGACGCATCGTGTAGACGATCTAAGCTCAATCGATCCAGGTCCCGAGGCGCTCTGTGGCGAGCCCGTCGGCCCCCCAAGACCACCACACAAATAGGGACCGTCCAAGAATGTGGTCTTCTGGAACGAATCCGAAAATGCGACTGTCCCTTGAGGAATCGCGATTATCGCCCATCACGAAGACATGGCCCTCAGGCACCACGACTGGGCCAAAATTGCGCTCGCTGCTAAGCCCATTTGGCTTTTCCAGAATCGTATAAGTAGCGTCGCCATTGGTTTCTTCGTAAGCCAAGGCCTCAAACGGATACCAGCGCCCACTGCGCTGATCCCGCTCCATGTGCCCTTTGCGACCAAGCGACTTTTTCTCGAGCGCTTTGCCATTGATGTGCAACACCCCTTGCCGGTACTCGAGTTCGTCTCCAGCAATAGCCGCAATCCGCTTGATATAATCGTCAGTTGGCTGATCCGGACAAATAAAGACAATGACCTCGCCCCGTTCTGGCGCCTTGAATTCCACTAAACGCGTTGAAGTAAACGGGATCCGCAAACCATATCGGTATTTATTGACGAAAATCTGGTCACCGATGGCCAACGTGGGAATCATCGAACCACTGGGTATCTTGAAGGCCTCAACCACGAAGGCTCTCAAAGTCAATGCTACCAAAATCGCGACAAGAACAGAGCCAACGGACTCTTTCCAGCTCGACGTTGGAATCTCTGACTCAGCACCCGATTTAGATGGGTTTTGTTTTGTTGACATCAGTCGACCTTCAGAACCGCTAAAAAGGCTTCCTGAGGCAGCTCGACCGAACCGATGGCCTTCATACGACGCTTACCTTCTTTTTGCTTTTCAAGCAGCTTGCGCTTCCGGCTGATATCCCCGCCGTAGCATTTAGCCGTCACATTTTTCCGGAATGCTTTCACGGTGGTTCTCGCAATAACCTTGGTACCAATAGCCGCTTGAATCGCCACTTCAAACATTTGCCGTGGGATAATTTCCTTAAGCTTTGAACAAAGCGCCTGACCTCGGAAAAATGCCGTCGAACGGTGTGTGATGATGGACAAGGCATCACAGATTTCGCCGTTGATAAGAATATCCAACTTAATCAAATCGGCTTTCTCATATTCGTGCATTTCATAGTCGCATGAGGCGTAGCCACGAGAGACACTCTTGAGCTTGTCGTAAAAATCAAAAACAACCTCCGCCAGGGGCAAGTTATATGTGACCTGCACGCGGTTGTGTGACGTGTAAGTAAGATTCAGCTGATGCCCACGTCGCTCCTCGCAAAGCTTCATAATAGCCCCAACATACTCATTGGGAACGTGCACATGTGCCTTGATCCGTGGCTCTTCGATTCGGTCGATATCATTGGTCGGAGGAAGGTCAGCTGGGTTATCCACCCGCAGCTCCTCGCCGTCTTTACGAAAGACCTTATAGATAACCGTCGGCGCGGTGGTGATAAGGGTCAGGTTATATTCGCGTTCTAAGCGCTCCTGAACAATTTCCATGTGAAGCATGCCAAGGAAACCGCAGCGAAAACCGAAACCAAGTGCTGCACTTGTTTCCGGCTCGAACTGGAACGCTGCATCGTTCAGCTTCAGCTTCTCCAGGGCGTCCTTAAGATTCTGATAATCCTTCGAGTCGACGGGGAAAATCCCCGAGAAAACCATGGGCTGAACTTCTTTGAAGCCCTCCAGCGCCTCCGTACAGGGGTTTTTCGCGTCCGTAATCGTATCGCCCACCTGAGCTTGGTGGATGTCTTTGATGCCGGCGACAATGAAACCAACTTCACCGGCCGACAACTGGCCCAGCTTGGTTGGTTCAGGACAAAAAGCACCTACTTCCTGAACCTCAAACTCCGCATCTGCGGCCATGAGCCGGATTTTCGTGCCCTTTTTCACCACTCCCTGTCGGACCCGAGCCAGAATCATCACGCCGCGATAAGAGTCAAACCAGGAGTCAAAGAGCAACGCCTGAAGCGGCTCTTCGTCTGAACCTTCCGGTGGCGGCAAATCCCGAACGATTGCCTCCAGAACGTCGCCGACCCCCAAGCCCGTTTTAGCGCTCGTCGAAATCGCGCCGCTGGTATCAAGTCCGATAACTTCTTCGATTTCTTCACACACCCGGTCAACATCTGCACTTGGCAAATCAACCTTGTTCACCACCGGCAAAATATCCAGGTCGTTATCGATGGCCAGATAAACATTAGCCAGAGTTTGAGCTTCTACGCCCTGCGTGGCATCGACGACTAAAATAGCCCCATCACATGCGGCTAGCGACCTTGAGACCTCATACGTAAAATCAACGTGTCCCGGCGTATCAATCAAATTAAACTGATATGTTTCACCGTCGCTGGCTTTGTAATTCAAGCGGACCGCTTGGGCCTTAATGGTGATGCCTCGCTCCCGCTCAAGATCCATGCTGTCCAGCAACTGTTCTTTTCGGCTTCGCTCATCAACCGCTTGGCATAAGTCCAAGATCCGGTCTGCTAACGTACTTTTACCGTGATCGATATGAGCAACGATGGAGAAATTGCGGATATTTTTTAACGTCATGACCCTTGGGCTCCAACGAGAACTGTCGTTCTACGTATGCTGGCAGAGCCTGGACAATCGCCTGCCAGCTGCGCCGTGAAGCGGCTCTATATTCTTCTATTGCATCAAGCTCAACTGGCCTGGCAATTTGTCTGCATTTTCTTCTAGAACTTTATCAATCCCTTGTCGAATGTACTCAGCGACCGGCACCTTCGTACGTGCGTGCAGCTCTTTGAGCTGTTGAGATTGTGCTTGTGTGATGTAAACAGTCGTGGAGACTTTCTTATTGCTCACAATGACTACTCCTGAAAAAGTTTCCCCTCATCTGGCAATCGAGACCCCCGTCCCTCAACAACCTGCCAGACGTTGCCATACATATATCGCACTTTTTGAGTCTGTCAACGAACTCGACGGTCTTCAGGCTATTGACTTGAAGTCGCCGTCATTGGACAACTGTGGCATGTCAAAAAGCACTCATTTTAAATCGTTTTTGCTTGTATTTGCTGTTTTCTCACTGATTGCCTGCAGCGGCACCAAGAAGCCGGTGGAAGTGGCGCCTGAGGCTCCCGAGGAAGTGGATGAGGTGGCCCGAAATCGTGCCGCACTGGCTACCGAAAAGGGGTGGGATATACGCAAATTTGACCTCAACCGTGACAACCAACCTGATATCTTTAAGTTTTATGGCAAATCCGGTGACGGTGAGGCGGAAACGATGTTCCGTAAGGAAATCGACCTTAATCACGACGCGCGCATCGATGTTGTTCAGCTCTTTGATGACTCAGGGTCAAAAACCTCAGAGCATACAGATTTAGATTTCGACGGCCGCACCGATGAAATCGCCCATTATAAGGATGGCGTTTTATTGCTCCGAGAGATCGACTTCAACTACGACGGACGCATTGATATCACTAAGAAATATGTGAAAGGGACGCTTACATTGATCGAGTCTGACCGGACTGGCGACGGGAAAGTGGACACTTGGGAGTATTTCGAAAACGGATCAATCGCCCGAATCGGAGTAGATAAAGACGCAGACGGTGTGGTGGATGTCTGGGAGCAAGAAAAGACCGCCCCACCAGCCCAAGCAGCCGCCGAAACAGCGGCGCCAGCTGAAGAAGATACTGCGACCGAGACAACTGAAGCACCTGCCGCAGAGGCGGCACCTGAGTCAGCTCCGGCCGACGCATCCAGCAGCACTGAAGCAGCAGAATAACAATTAGCGATTGCTCTTGTAGGCTTTACTGCGCGGCAACAATAAACGACGGAATATTCACCAGCGCGAGTTCTGCTTTGGTCTCGATTGCTGAGTTTTTGTCCTCGAATCGCCCTACACGGACTCGGTACCACATTCCCTTACCAGGGATTTCAGCCGCCACCACGTATGGATGGTATCCTTTGCGGTTCAATGAAGCCTTGTAAGCCTCGGCTTCCTCCTCGGTTTGGAATGCGCTGACCTGAACAGTGAAGTTACCGGGTGATGGAATCGATTCAGTTTTCGGCTCGACCGCAGCGGCCGAAACACTCTTTCCAAGCCTTGCGATGGCAACCTGAGCCGTCTCAAGAGTGTTTTCTTCTGCCTTGCTGGGGCTATCCGCAGTCTCGCTTTGCATCGCTACTGGGGCACGAGCAGGTTCAGGTGTTGTTTCTGCCTGCACTGGCTCAACGCTTGGCTTAGGCGCCTCCTGATTAAGCCGTGTGTAGAATTGCATTGCGTCGTGTTCCTGCTGGGCTTGGTCAAGTTGAGCCAAGGGTGCGGCGGCAGGCGCAGCTCTTTGTTTTTGAGGCACAGCTCTGGAGATCCCAACCTGCAGGCCAACATTGTAAGAAACAACCACCAGGCCGAGGGCCACCAATGCCATGACGCCAAAGCGCCCGCTGGGACCATCTTCATGTCTCTCTCTTATTCGTCTTGAATCGCGCATTTGTTCCTCACATCTTTGAGTCTATCTTTAGTCGCCTGATGCGGATGGTCAAAATATTTGCAGGTAAATTAGCGAAAAACTGGTTGTGTCATAACGAAACCTCGGATGTGTCATTTTGAGCATTGAGTCACACGAAGAGCCCAGAGGCGTGCAATGGCGGGCCTTATCTCCTGGCACGCTCATTGCTGCAGTATTGAAAAGGGAGAAGCCATGCATTGCATCATCCGAGAAACACACCCAAGTCATGCCGCCCATATCAAATGCCCCATTCCCGGCGCCACGAAATTACCACCCGAGCTACGAGATAGCCTGAACGCATCGTGGCTAATATGTTTTAAGCCCGGGTCTTTTTGGCTGGCCCAGCACGGTAAGCTGAAAGGTCCGCTGGTGGACCTCACGCATCATAACGTTCCACTGACTGTAACCTGGAACGAGCCCCAGCATCTCGATGCAGAGTCCACTACTCCATTTGAAGAGCCAACCGTCCAACGACGGACAGCACAATGGTCAGCTTCATACCCGGAAGA
>CAZZDT010000249.1:0-5942 GCA_964652435.1 uncultured Bdellovibrionales bacterium | reverse complement strand
CTACCGATGCTACCGATGCTACCGATGCTACCGGCGGGAGCGCGGTCTTCTTGGAGGCAAGTGATGGCTGTCCCCAAGCAGGGGATTTTTTAGACGTTACACGGGATGAGAATTATATTGACTATAATTTAGATGGGCAGACCAATGCACAAAATTTTGGCAATGCTGACATTGTACCAACCATTGAGGTGCTGTGTGACAATGAGAAAGTCAACGTTACATCCAATGGGGTTATCAACTACGATTATGTGATCGGTGGGGGAGCAAACCCTTCGCCTCAGGTAAACGAGCAAACATTTACTTTTCCTAAAAATCCTGAATGGGCGGATGAAAATTCCGATGTTCCTCTGATGGGTTTGGTAGCTGTTATGATCAATGGCATTCAGGTATTCGGTCCGAACGAACTGCTCTCTGACAATGGAGCCGACCCATACCTGCACGGCTTGCTAGGATACTGCAATGGTCATGTGCATGTTTATCACGCGCATGCCTTTCCCGAATGCTTTTATAACCACGAGACCTTAACCGGAGCGCCGACGTTGTTGGAGGATGGTCTGGCGGGGCAGGTTCTGGGTTATGCCATGGATGGATTTCCTATTTTGGCACCATACGAGTGTGTTGACTCAGATTGCACCGAGGTGCTTCCTGTAGAAAGTGGCTGGGAGTACGACACCAGTGCAACCTGGAGCATTGATGCACTCGGGGTCACGGCTAGCGGAGATTGTGTTATCGATGATGAGAACGGTTATGCCGATAATTATGCCTGGGGATGCAATCGTTTTGTCGGCCCGGCTGATACAGCTTCCATTCTCTATGCCGACGAGTGCAATGGGCGTACAAGGCCCGACGGTTCATACGTTTACTACGCAACGCGTTCATTTCCGTATTTCGTGGGCTGTTATCGAGGCACACCTGAAACCACCATGGGCCCTGGTGGTCCTGGCGGAAATGGCCCTGGCTCCGGTGGCCCCGGCAATTGATTGGTTGGCTCTGTGAACGCACGAAATCAAACACTTAGCTCTTGATGCTGTGTGATGACGTATTCTTTTCAAAATTTTCGCAACACCCACGGCGAGGTGACGATGATGATTGTAGAAGCTATTTCTATCAATAAGTTGGAATACGAATATGAATATCACCTCGACCACTTCTGCTGCCCATACGGTGTTGCCCTCCGTTTCTGACGCGAATGTCAGTGAAGCGCGTGTATCAAGACCCACTCTAAGCTCATCCAGCCGTGACGTGTATGTTGGGCCTCCTTCAGATAATCGAAACCCCATGCCGGTTGTGTCCATGCGAGAAGCAGAGAGTGCCGACTTAGGCTGGCGTTATAAGCTTGAGCAGTATGGGACGGATGCACTGGTTGTCAGTGGCGCCGCGCTTGCTTTTGCGTTGTTGGTTACGCCTGAGCCGATTGTTACTAAGATTATAGGAGGCTTGATTGCCTTGGCCTGTATTCTTGGAGGGCTTGCGGCCAAGCACAGCCTCTTTAAAAAGGCTTATGCTGCGAGGGCGTTGGAGCAAGCCGTTGGTCGATTGGGGCAGCGTATTGACCAGCTTAGCGGCGACGTGGCGGCCTTGGAAAATACGCGGCAACATTTACAGGAGACGAATGCTTCGTTGGAAGGCAACCGTGTGAAGTTTGCCGGACAGGTCGACGTGTTGAAGGCACAAGTGGGCCGACTTAAAACAGAAGTGAATGATGCCTTTGCTGAGTTAAACAAAGACAGAAGTGCTTTCGAAGAGCATCGCCAAAAGAAGCTTAACCAGTTGAATGACGAAATTGCAGAGGCAGATGCACGAGGAGATGAGGCCGAGCGTAAGTTGGCTCATCTTGAGTCGCAACAATTAGAACTCGATGCGCTTGGTAAGGAACTTTCCACGCGAAGAGAAAAACTTGTTGAGGCCGAGTCGCGCTTGCAGGACATGCAGGCAAAGCTCATTCGCGGCTTAGCCAGTCGATAATTCATCCATAGAGCAACAGGAGCTTTACTATGCCCGTTTCAGCCAGTTCAATGCATGCAGCAAGAACCCGATCGGTAACGTCAGATTCGTTACCCGCCCATAATACTGCGTCCCGACGTGCGCCCGAAATGGAGTTTGGGCTTGATTATCATGTGAAGCAGTATGGCACCGATACACTTGTGGGTGGTGGCGCCATTGCGGCGGGAGTATTTATCTTTGCCCCAGAGCCAGTGGTGACCAAGATCATTGGAGGAAGTATTGCTTTGAGCTGCATCGTTGCTGGCGGGGGAGGCAAGCACTTGATGTACCGGGGGGCGTATATTCACGAGGCACTTGAAAAGGCCATGAATAAACTTGATGGACAAGTGGAGACACTCGACACGGAAATCAAAATCCTCGAAGCCACCAGTAAAAGCTTAAAACTAACAAATGAACGGCTGGCTAGAACCCGCGATGTTTTTAGCCGTCAGGTTGAGGCTCTGCAAAATCAGATTGGTCGCCTGGATTCAAATGTTGGAGAAGCTTTTAGTCAGCTGAATCGCGACCGGCAGGCTTTCGAGGATGAGAAGACCGCAAAGCTTGCACAATTGACCGACGAGATTTTAGAAGCCGATGCCCGAGGGAATCGCGCACAACTGAAGCTTGAAAGGTTAGACGAAAAAGAAGCTGTTTTGAGTAATCTCGCTGGCGAATTGAATGGACGGCGTGAGAAACTAGCTGAGGCGGAGGCGGAGTTGCGAAACATGCAAGCACGCCTACTGGAAGTCTGCGCGAATGAACCAGATTTGATGAACCGCTTGGCGGTATCGACCGGGCCGTCGTTGGTGCCTGAGCGCCCTGTCTCAGTGCCTGAATCAAGCGCTGGATCGGAGGAGTCCGGAACGCAAAGAGAACCCACGCAAGAGCAGGTGAAGAACCTCAAAGCCCTGATGTCTCTGACTGAAAACAAGGGTGCTAAGGTTTATGTCGACCCAGAGGGCCATTTTGATATTCAACGTGCGGGGTTCTTTTCCCAGTCGGTTCCTCGTTCGTTTCAAAGTGGGGCAAGCGTTAGCAGTCGGTCTCATTTTTTTCGGCCAGTATTTAAGTTCTTTCATGATGGCAAGCAGACTTTCACCGCCGCTGAACTTCAATTGGCCCTTGAGGGAGTGGCTACTATGCGCGCGACCTATGCAGATAACAGAGTGAAGCATCGAACAATTTGCGAACTCTTGGATGTGATTGTGGCTGATAATCCAAAATTGCAAATGCCATCCGCAGGTGATGTTTAGTTACAGGGGGAGGTAGAAATAGAAATGTATTCGCTTAGGTTTAAAGTGGCCGATCTCGCATTCTGACTGGGGGTTTCATGGGTCAGAGTGTTTTGAAGCCAAGTTTCTACGGGGACATCCACTTGAACGCTTTGGTCGAGTGCGGTGCCACACAGTGGTTGGTCGAAGGTAATATTGAGAGTCCACGCGTGGTGTGATGTTGCTAATAACGTATCATTTATCGCAATTTGAAATGAACTAAGAGCGCCGTCTACGGTTACGCCTCCATGGGCAAATAACCAATGCAGTCCACAGTATTTTTTGTTTCCAAGTGGTCCTTCGAAGATAAGTGTTTGCTCTTTGCCAATAAGAATGCGCTGGTGCCACTGCCATTGACCGATTTCATCGTAAGTAATGGGATGGCTTGCTTGGGCACTTTGAATCAAGCTTGGAAAGAGCCAAGTGGTTTCGGTTTCACATTCAACCCACTCTAATCCGTAGCTGTATAGCCAACCGGCATAATTGCTGGTGGCGCCGATGTTTACAGTTATCTGGGCGGGAGAAGAGGATTCACTGGTTGGGGTTTCATCTACTGAAGGGTTACCGCATCCTATGCAGAGTGATGTTGCGATGCCTACTAAAAGCGTCCCGGGAATCCCATTCATAGGTTAAGCATAACGGGGAAGGGGCGCCGAAACCAGCCGGTTCAATGGTGTGGGGAATTGGTGTTGACCGTTTGCGACTGTGAGCGCTGTTGTGCAATCCAGGGCTGGATCGGCAGAGCATTCCAAAGGTTTCGCAATGGGGTTACCAATGGCTGGTGTTGCCGGCTGGCAAGTCGTTCGAAATCTTCACGGCCCCGATTAAAAAGCCACCATGCCTTTTGATCTGTAGGTACGCGCATGGCGTAGTCGGGACGAACCCTCATGTTTGGCTTGATATGGCTGCCCGCATGAAACCAAAACGGACTGACTTTGAGGCATCTTTTGCCAAGGGAAGGCTGGTTGTTCGAGAAGCCTCCATCAATGCAGGGGAGTCCTCGAAAGGTATGGTATTGATGTGCTCGATGGGGAAGAAAGCAGGATGCAATAAGCGCATCCGCCATATCGTCTTGACTCTCAAAGTGTCTCACCAGCCAAGGCCGTGTAGGCCATGCACAGGTCACGGATATACCTATCTTGTTTTTCGAACGTTCGTAGGTCTCTGGCGTAATGAATCTTCTGCAGAACTCTTGGGCGACTTCGTAGGCCCAAGCGGGTCTCAAAATACGGCCTTCACCGTAGGCTCCAGTGATTTCAATCATCTGTGCGGCTATATCTCTGGCGTCTAGGCCACCGGCCAGAGCCATGGCGAGACCGGCACCGGCGGAAGCACCGGCTAGGGAAAGCCGAGGCAGTAAACCTGCCCGCTGGAGTCCGTAGCCCACTCCGGTCTGGTAGAAGTTAAGTGCACCGCAACCAGAGAATGTTACTGAATCGATTTCTGAAAGCTTCAACGCTGCCAATAGTCCCACCTCGTTAAGACGCAATAGGCAGGGTACTCTTGATGAGTTTTACAAGGTTTGGAGGCAATAATCCGTTGAGTCTATGCACTTACAATGCAAAACGCCCACGGGCTCAGGGGGAAGAGGCCGTGGGCGATTGCTTATTGGGGAAGGTAAACGTTTGTTAGCTGCCGGAATTCGATGGGCAGCTTGCTGGGCACTGAAGGCCGTACCACCAGTGGTAAGATGCGCCCATGCAGCTGTTGCGTAGGGTTGCGTCCGCTCCTTGGGGAAAGTCACTTGCGCTGCGGCTGCAGCTTCCACCGAAGGCAGTGCAAGCGGCACGGCAGAAGTAGCCGCTCCATCCAGTTGGGCAGCCTGCCTTGCAGCAACACTGCTTGTCAGACCAGCTGATATCGGATGCACTTTCGCTGGCGAGCGCGTTACCGGCAAAGAGGGTAGCGAATGCGAAAAAAGTGATTGCGAGTAGTTGTTTCATGTCGTTGGGGCTCCCATGGGTGTTGCGACGTTTGTGATGGATTAAGCACTTCCTGTGCCATCTTTGGGTCGGCTAAAAGTCTCTTGAAAACAGTGCTTTAAGTCCTTTGGGCCGGCGAAGATGTGGCGCTCGTTCGAAATATTGGCGGATCCCGCTAAAATGATGGCGAATTTCAAAGCAGTCAAAGATGCGTCGGTCTTCCGACAGACCGTCAAACCACTCGGTCCAGATGTGTGATGGAGGTCACAAAATCATTGGTCCGGTTGTCCTATTTTGCGATCTTGATCACACTTTGTGGCCTTTCTGGATTGGCATCTGATTTGCAACTTCTCATGTGGGGGAACCTTTTGGCTCAAGAGCCACTGGTCCCGAAACGACTACAAGGGGAAGATCTATGTTTAAAGAATTAGAGGGTGTCCAAGCGGGCTTGATTGGGGCCATTGCTTTGTTTGCGATGGTAGGCTGCTCCAGCGGTTTGGATACCCTGGGTGGTGTGAGCAGTGCGGTTCGGGCACATATTCATATGAGTGAGGCGTCCGATTATGAGTCGGTTGACGATGAGCGTTTGCAGATTGACCTAGGGAAAATTTATTTGGGCCAGAAGCAACGGGCTTGGTTTATGATTCAGAGTATCGGTAACGCTCCTGTGCTTATCGAATCCCTATCATTCGCTGGGACCCAAGGTGACGGCTGGGGAAAACCAGAGCTAAAGATTACGGAGGCAGGCGGCGAGCTTACGCCGCCT
>CAZZDT010000248.1:0-5953 GCA_964652435.1 uncultured Bdellovibrionales bacterium | reverse complement strand
GCTGTTGCCGCAGGCCCCGCAGTTGCTTGTGTTGGTATTCAGGTTTGCTTCACATCCATTGCTGTCGACGCTGTCGCAGTTGGCATAACCGCTGTTGCAGCTGGTGAGGGTGCAGGTGCCGGTCGAGCAGCTCTCGGCTGCATTGGCCAAGCTACAAGCGTTGCCGCAACTTCCGCAGTTGCTAAGGCTGTTCAAAGGCGTTTCACACCCATTGTTGACGTTGCCATCGCAGCTGCCCCAAAGGGCATCGCAGCTTGGGGCGCAGGTTCCGCCGGAGCATGCCGTTGAGCCATGGCTGTTGGTACAAGTCACGCCGCATGCGCCGCAGTTTGTAATGCTGGTGGCAAGGCTCACTTCACAGCCATCGGCCGGGCTGCCATTGCAATCGGAGTAGGGACTGTCACATGAACCTACGGTGCAGGTTCCGCTTGAACAGACGCCGGTTGCATTGTTGGGATCACACACGTCACCGCAGCTGCCGCAGTTGGCTTCATCGGTTTGGGTGTTGACTTCGCAGCCGTCGCTGACGCTTGCATTGCAGTCTTCATAGCCTGAGTTACAAGAAACAATATCGCATGAACCATCGCTGCATTGTCCGCTGGCATTGGCCGGGTCGCATACATCGCCGCATGCGCCGCAGTGGTCTTCCGATGAATTGATGTCTACCTCACAGCCATTGCTGTCATTGCTATCGCAGTTTCCGTAGCCTGAATCACAAGAGGAGAGTTCACAGCTTCCCGCATTACAGGCCGGTACACCGTTGGTGTAGCTACATGTTGTACCGCAGCTGCCACAGTTCTCGGTGTCTGTGTTCAGATCAAAATCTTCGTCTGTGGTTCCATCGCAATCGTTGTCATTGCCGTCACAGATATCAGACCCTGCATTGCCACTGGTGTTGCAGCTCAGGCTCAGTGCATCGCTGCCACAGACCACAGTTCCGCCAGCACAGGCGCCGGTTCCGCAGTTGTTGCCTTTGACCAAGCCGGTGGCTCCATTGAGGTCGGTGTAGGTAATCGAACCGCCGAGAATGTAGAGTTCGTCGGTGGTGCCGTCACAGTCATTATCAATGCTGTCGCAGCTGATTTCTGTGGCTTCGTAGTTTGCAATGGAGCTGTAGTCGGGTTCGGCCCAGCCGCCGCTTCCGTTGCATACTTTAAGTTGGCCAGCGCATACACCCGCTTGCTTATCGGCCGCCGGTGGGTTGGCATTTTCATCGGACAATCCGTCGCAATCGTTGTCCACGCCGTCGCACGATGTTTCAGTCACTTCGTAGTTGGCAATGGTGCCGTAGTTTGGCTCGAGCCAGCCTGATGCACCGCCGCATACTTTAACGGAACCTACACACACACCGCTTTGGAGATCTGAGGCAGGTGCCGTAAGGCTTTCATCGGTAGAACCATCGCAGTCGTTGTCGTTGCCATCGCAGCTTTCGGCTGCAACTTGGTCCAACGTAGAGCAGGTGAGTGTGGTTTCATTGTCACCGCAGATAACGGTTCCGCCGGTACACGCGCCCACACCGCAGCTTTGGCCCTTGACCAAGTTGGCCGTTCCATTGAGGTCGGTGTAGGTGACCAAACCTCCCGCGGCGAATGGCTCATCGGTATCGCCGTCGCAATCGTTGTCGCGGTTATCGCAGCGTGACTCTTCTGCTTCGTAGTTTTCAATGGCGGTGTAGTCTGGCTCTTGCCAACCACTGGTACCACCGCAAACCTTCACTGCGTTTTCACACACACCATCTTGCTTGGTGGAAAGCGGCGCACTGAGGTCTTCATCCACATTGCCATCGCAGTCGTTATCAAGTCCGTCGCAGCTGGCTTCGCTGGCTTCAAAGTTTGCGGTGTTGGTGTAGTCTGGCTCTTGCCATCCAAGAGATCCGCCGCATACTTTCTTCACGCCATCACACACACCGGCTTGAGAGTCGGCGTTGGGTGCGTTTAAACCGTTGTCGGCGGTGCCATCGCAATCGTTGTCTATGCCATCGCAGGTCACTTCTAAGGCTTCAAAACCGGCCATCATGCTGTAGTCTGGCTCCAACCATCCACTCACGCCACCGCAGAACTTTGTGGCACCGGCGCACGCGCCATTTTGGTTGTTGGCATTGGGAGCAGTGAGGTCCTCGTCAATATTGCCATCGCAGTCGTTGTCTTGGCCGTCGCAGCTTGTTTCGGTTGTTTCATACTGAGACACGGTGGTGTAGTCGGGTTCAACCCACCCAGCTTCGCCGCCGCAAACCTTGAGCGCGCCCGCACACACACCTGTTTGGGTGTCGGCATTGGGTGCATTGAGTTCTTCGTCCACTTGGCCATCGCAATCGTTGTCGTTGCCATCGCAGGTGGTTTCCGTATCTTCATAGCCGGTTAAAGCCGAATAATCGGGCTCTACCCAACCCGCGGCTCCGTTGCATACCTGAGTGGCGCCGCTGCAGATACCATTTTGATTGGTGGCATCGGGAGCAGTGAGTCCATTGTCCGCACTTCCGTCGCAGTTGTTGTCGAGACCATCGCAGGTCACTTCACTCACTTCGTAGCCCGTCACAGATGTATAGTCTGGTTCTTGCCAGCCGCTTGCGCCTTCGCAAACTTTAACCGAACCCGCACAAACGCCGCTTTGGTTATCGGAAGACGGTGGGCTGAGGTTTTCGTCGGTATTGCCATCGCAGTCGTTGTCTGTTCCGTCGCAGCTTTCGGCTACTGCCAGATCGTTGGTGGAGCAGGTGAGGGTACTGCCACTTGGAGCACACACCACGGTTCCGCCATTACAAACGCCGGCACCGCAGGATTCGCCTTTGCTTAGGCCAGGCGTGCCATCGAGGTCAGTGTAGGTGACCACACCCGTAGAAAGAAAGAGTTCGTCGGCGGTGCCATCGCAATCGTTATCGATGTCATCGCAGCTCACTTCTTCGGCTTCATAGTTCGCAATGGCAGTGTAATCTGGCTCAACCCAGCCTTGGCTGCCACTGCACACTTGCACTGAACCAACACACACGCCTGCTTGCTTGGCTGCATCTGGAGCAGTGAGGCCCTCATCGGTGTCACCATCGCAATCGTTGTCCTTACCATCGCAGCTTAATTCATTGGCTTCGAATCCACCGATGGCACTGTAATCGGGTTCAATCCAGCCGCCGCTGCCACTGCATACTTTGGTGCTGGAGAGGCAGATACCATTTTGGTTGTCGGCATCGGGTGCATCCAAGCCATCGTCCACGCTGCCATCACAATCGTTATCCACACCGTCGCAGCTCACTTCGGTTGCTTCGTAGCCGGCAATGAGTGTGTAGTCGGGGTCTGTCCAGCCCGCAGCGCCGGCGCAAACCTTCACCGCGTTTTCGCAAGCACCAAATTGAAGGGTAGCATCCGGAGCGGTTAAGCCATCGTCGGCGGTGCCATTGCAATCGTTGTCGACGCCATCGCAGCTGACCTCGGTAGCTTCGTATCCATCCATCACGGCATAGTTGGGCTCTTGCCAACCGTTCATACCGTCGCACACTTTAATGGCTCCACCGCAGGCACCGTTTTGATTGTCGGCATCTGGTGCGGTGAGGTTGTTATCGGCGAATCCATCGCAGTCGTTATCAATGCCGTCGCAGCTTGCTTCCGATGCTTCGTAACCCGCAAGCTCTGTATAGTTGGGTTCCACCCAGCCACTGGCGCCCGCACACAGTTTCACGCTGCCTGCACACACTCCGGCCTGTAAGTCGGAATCTGGTGACGTAAGGTCATTGTCCGTAGACCCATCGCAGTTGTTGTCTTCACCGTCGCAGGTTTCGGCTTCGGCAATGGAAGCTGTGTTGCATGTGAGGGATAGACCATCTTCGGAACAAACCACGGTACCGCCATAGCACATGCCCACGCCGCAGGTATCGCCTTTGCCCAGGCCTGATGTTCCGTCGAGGTCGGTATAAGAGAGAGGACCGCCGGCTACGTAGAGTTCATCAATTTCGCCGTCGCAGTCGTTGTCGATGCCATCGCAGCTGATTTCTTCTGCTTCGTAGTTTTCAATCAGGGTGTAGTCGGGTTCAACCCAGCCATCGCCTGCGCCGCACACTTTGGTTTGTCCGGCGCACACGCCCAATTGAAGGTCGGCCAGTGGAGCATTGAATCCTTCGTCCACTTCGCCGTTGCAATCGTTGTCGATGCCGTCGCAAACTTCCGCGCTGATTTGGTCGGCGGTGGAACAAGCAAGACTGAGAAGGTCGTCACCGCAAACCACGGTACCGCCGTCACAGGCGCCGGTTCCGCAGGCATCGCCTTTGACGAGGTCGGTGGTTCCATTGGTGTCCGTGAACGTTACGGTTCCATTGGATCCGTAGTTCTCATCGATTTCGCCGTTGCAGTCGTTATCAATATCATCGCAAGAGGCTTCCAGTGCTTCGTAGCCGGCGTTGGCCGCGTAGTCTGGTTCAAGCCAGCCATCTTCGCCGCCGCAAACCTTAAAGTTGTCTACGCACACGCCTTGTTGGTTGTCGGACTCTGGTGGGGTGAGGCCATCGTCGGCGCTCATGTTGCAGTCGTTATCAATGCCGTCGCAAACTTCTGCAGTGGCGAGATCTGCGCTGTCGCACGTGAGGCTTTGCTTGTCTTCGGCGCAAATCACCACGCCGCCGCTGCAGGCACCAAAGCCGCAGGATTCGCCTTTGACCAAAGTACTGCCATCCACATCGGCGAAGTTGATGAGTCCACCTTCAATGTAGAGTTCGTCTTCGTTGCCATCGCAATCGTTGTCGAGGTTGTCGCAGCTGATTTCTTGTTCTTCGTAGTTTTCAATCAGGGTGTAGTCGGGTTCAACCCAACCATCGCCTGCGCCGCATACCTTGGTGGCACCCACGCAAACACCGTCTTGCTTATCGGCAAGCGGTGCGTTGAAACCTTCGTCCACTTCGCCATCGCAGTCGTTATCAATGCCGTCGCAAATTTCTTCGCCCACGTTGTCGATGGTGCTGCAAGTAAGTGAGATGCCATCTTCGGCACAAACCACCGTACCGCCTGCACATGCGCCTACGCCGCAATCGTTGCCTTTGACCAGGTTCAGCGTGCCGTTCAGATCCGTAAAGGTGACGCTGCCGCCGGCTACATAGTCTTCGTCGGTGAGTCCGTCGCAATCGTTGTCCAAGTTGTCACAGGATGCTTCTTCTACTTCGTAAGGAGGCAACTGGCCGTAATCTGGCTCAGCCCAGCCATCGGTGCCCATGCACACTTTTTCCATGCCGGCGCATACACCTTCAACGAGGTCCGCGTTGATGCTTGGTAAGTTGTTGTCTTCAATGCCATCGCAATCGTCATCGATGCCGTTGCAATCTTCGGCAAAGCCGGTTGGGTCGTCGATGCAGACAAGTGCGCCATCTTCACAGGCGGTGGCGCCGTCGGTGCAAAGGTCGGTGTCTTCGCCATCACAGGCTTCGCCTTGTTCGGGAAAAGTTTCATCGGCGGTGCCATCGCAGTTGTCATCGAGGCCATTGCAGGTTTCGGCGGCGGGTACATCCGCATCGCAAGCCGTAAGACCATCTTCGGTGCATTCTCGAATGCCCGCGCAGCTTCCGTGGATGTTGCTGGTGGCGCATTGAGTGACCCCGGCGTTTTCAATGGCCCAAGTAGAGCATTCGCATTCTCCAGCTTCCGCCAAACAAACGCTTCGGCCACCATCAAGGGTTCCGCAATAGGCACCTTCAGGACAGTCGGTGTGTTCGGCGCAGTCGGTGGCACAGAATGAACCTTGGCCATTTTCAGAACCCAAGCACACACTTTGAGCGTCGGGCATGAGTGGGTCGATGCAGTCGGCGTCTTCCATACAGGGCGCGCAGTAGCGGATGTGCACATTCACACATAGAAATCCGGGCTCCCCATTTTCATCAAGGCCGGGAACGCAGGAAAAACCTTCTTCACATCCATCGCCGCATGGCTCTGCCTCGGGTGTGGGAAGCTCGGTGGTGCCAAGCCCTTTGCTTTGGCCGCAGCCA
>CAZZDT010000247.1:0-5966 GCA_964652435.1 uncultured Bdellovibrionales bacterium | reverse complement strand
CGCTGCGCGGGCACTGCTGGATCACTCGGAGCTCGGTGCCCAGGAGATTGCCAAATCTTCCATGAAAATTGCCGCCGACCTTTGTATTTACACCAACGACAACATCATTTTCGAAACGCTTGGCGCGGAGTAATTTCACCATGGCGACAACATTTACAGAACACACAAGCTTTACCCCACGTGAAACCGTTGGCGAACTCGACAAATACATTGTCGGCCAAAAAGATGCGAAGCGCGCTGTCGCGATTGCTCTGCGAAACCGTTGGCGAAGAAAGCGCGTTCCCGAAGATCTGCGGGATGAGATCGCTCCCAAAAACATTATTCTCATTGGGTCCACCGGTGTTGGTAAAACTGAAATCGCACGTCGTCTGGCCAAACTTGCCAATGCTCCGTTTATCAAAGTGGAAGCCAGCAAGTTTACCGAAGTTGGTTATGTAGGACGAGATGTGGATTCCATCGTTCGAGATTTAATGGAACGCTCCATTCACATGGTACGTGAAGAAGCCAAAACCCGCGTGATGGCCAAAGCCGAGCAGCACGCAGAAGACCGCGTTTTGGATATTCTCTTGCCGCGCCCGTCTTACGAAAAGCAGGCCGATGCAGATACCCAAGCTGCAGACGATAGCCGGCAAACCATGCGTAAAATGCTTCGAGAAGACAAACTCAACGACCGTGAAGTCGAAATTGATGCGCAAGATCGCTCCATGCCTATGATGCAGGTGTTTAGTAACAGCGGCATGGAAGAAATGGGCATGAATATCCAAGATATCATGGGCCAAGTCATGGGTGGTCGTAAAACCCGCAAGCGCCGTGTGAAGGTTCCCGAAGCGCTTGAAATTTTTGCTCAAGAAGAGGCAGCCAAGCTCATCGACCAAGATGATGTGAACGCCGAAGCAATCAACCGTGCAGAAAACAGCGGCATCGTCTTCTTGGATGAGATCGATAAAATCGCCAAGCGCGAAGGTGGCGGCGGCGTGGACGTTTCTCGTGAAGGTGTCCAGCGAGACATTCTTCCAATTGTTGAGGGCTCGACGGTAAACACCAAATATGGTCCCGTCAAAACTGACCATATCCTTTTCATCGCAGCCGGTGCGTTTCATGTAAGTAAAGTCAGTGACCTGATTCCCGAATTACAAGGACGTTTTCCAATCCGTGTAGAACTGCAGTCTTTAGGGGAAACAGAACTTTTGAGAATTCTAGAAGAGCCTAAAAATGCTCTCCCTATTCAATACAAAGCACTGATGGCCACCGAAAAAGTCGACTTAAAATTTGAGCAGGATGGCCTTAAAGAGCTCGCTCATATTGCAGCGCAAGCCAACACCCGGGCCGAAAATATCGGTGCCCGGCGTCTTCACACAGTCATGGAAAAACTTCTTGAAGAAATCTCCTTTGAAGCTCCAGAATGCTCCGGCACCGAAGTAAAAGTTGACGCGGCCTTCGTTAAAGCAACCCTCGATGACTTCTACACCAAGGAAGATTTGAGCCAATACATCCTCTAATTGGCACTTTTTCCCTTGAAGGGACTCATTTTCGTCCATCAAAGTTCAAAACCGGTCTCTTTCTTAGGGACCGCTCTGTACCCTTCTATAAACTTCTGGCTATAGAGCTAAACGTAGAGCGTAGCATAGATTTTTACGGCCCTGTCCTGGAGGAAGTGCCATGTCGCAAACGCAAGAACTCATTCATGTTGCCAAAAAGCACATGACCCAGAACTACAACCCCGCTCCCTTTGTGCTTCAACGCGGCGAAGGTGTTTGGGCCTGGGACCAAGACGATAAGAAATATCTCGATTTCACATCGGGTATTGCGGTGAATTCGCTGGGTCACGCTCATCCCAAAGTGGTCGAAGCCATTCGGGAACAAGCTTCTCGCCTCTCTCACGTCTCGAATATGTTTCACCACCAGGGTTACATCGAGATGTGCCAAAAGCTCTGCGAAAACAGCTTTGGTGACCACGTATTCCTTTGCAACTCAGGTGCGGAGGCCGTTGAAGCCGCTATTAAAATGACCCGGCTCTATTTCCACGCTCACGGTGAGAAACGGCCACGCATGGTCGCAACCCATGGCGGATTTCATGGACGTACCATTGGTGCTCTGAGCCTCACGGCCAACCCGAAATACAAAGTTGGCTTCGAACCACTCATGCCCGATGTAGAGCATGTTGCGTTCAACGATTTGGCAGCAGCGGAGCGAGCCATCACCAAAGAAACAGCCGCATTCATCGTAGAGCCTATTCAAGGAAACTCAGGCGTGGCGGTTGCCGATGCCGGTTACCTAAAAGGTCTCAGAGAACTTTGCGACAAAACTGGAACGCTTCTGATTGTGGACGAGATTCAAACCGCAGGTGGCCGTACCGGTAAGTGGTTTGATCACCAACACGAAAACATCACGCCGGATATCATGCCCCTGGCCAAAGCCATTGGCGGCGGTATGCCTTTGGGCGCTCTGGTCATGACCAAGGCGGTTTCAGAGCCCTTGAAGATTGGTGGCCACGGCTCCACTTATGGCGGAAACCCTGTGGCTTGTGCTGCTGGACTCGCCACCTGGCAAGTGGTTGAGCAAGAAGGCCTGATGGAGCACTCCGTGGAATTGGGCAATGCATTCATGGGCATGCTCGCTGGGCTTAAATCTAAAACCGATCTGGTTAAAGAAGTTCGAGGCCGCGGTCTTATGATAGGCATGGTTCTCAACTGCGAAGCACGGCCGGTTTTTGAACGAGCACGTAGCGCCGGGCTCTTGGTCACACTCGCCGGCACCGATGTCCTGCGAATCCTGCCGCCGTTGATTGCAACTCAAGCTCACTGCGAAGAGGCCACTGCAATTCTGGAAAAGGCACTCGCCGGCTGAATCAGCCAAAGAGCTGGTGGATATAGTATGGGTAAACTTGTCGCTTATGAGTAAATGGCAGGTCCAAGATTCGTTTAGCCGTGCCATCAGCAGGTAATAGAGTGACCGTCTTCCCGGCCAGATGGCTGCCGACCAAATGACAACCGTAGACCCCACCGGCGCTGTTGAAGCTGCATCCAAAAAGCCGCGCCAATAACTCACGCATTGGATAAATGCTGCACCGACCGTCTGCACCCAACATTGGGCAACGAAACTTAAGCTGCTTTGCCAGCTGATTATGACTGGGTTTCCCAGGCTGCTCTGGTTCATTGAGTAACACAATCAAATCGGCGTTGGTCTCATAGATGGCCAGGCCCTCTTGAATCATTTGCGTTCGCTGGGCCTCATCAACATGATTCTGAACCCAATCCCAAGCTCCATAAAATTCCAAGGGCGTCAAAAATACGCTCTCATGACAACATGCATCACATCCGCTGTGACACGGTAGATTCAAATCTCTCGTGTTTTGAGCATTTCGCGCATCCACATCAGCATAAAGTGCTCGCAGGCCATCCAAGGCCTTCTCAAGGTCTACACCGACCTGCTCAGCCACCTCGTGGAAGTTAATCAATGGATATGTTGTTGGTTGAGCCACATCGTTATTTTGCCGCCAATATTGGCCAAACGAAAGCCTGTTTACATTCAAAACCAACGGAACCAAGCAATTCGCAGCAAAAAAAAGGCCGGGAGTTGAATGAACCAACTCCCGGCCTGATTTTTTTAGCTTTACTTAGCTAGCTGATGATTACCAGCCACCACCGTACTCAGTCATGCGACCGAGGTCACGAATGATATCCAAGAAGCTTGTATTCTCATGAACACCGCGCTCAGCAGTATCTAGAGCATACGTTGCATCAAGGTATGCAGCCGTGTTGGCTTCGCTTGGGTCTGCCTCGTAGGTCAGCTTCGCAGCTTCCCATGCAGCCAAAGCAGGAGCGTATACGGTATCAGCATAGTCCTGAGCTTCGCGTAGCATACGAGCACCAAGCATCATCTTGGTACCGTTTTGTGCTTCCGCTAGGTCTGCCTGGAGCTGCTCATTCGCAGGGTCAGATACAATCTGAGATTCCAAGTTCAAGACCACTGACTGAGCGCCAGCCAAGTCACCAGGTGCAATGTAAGTATAGTTGGTAATTGGGTCTACGTAGGTTTCAACCTGAGCTACACCATTGTCGTCGGTGAAGGTCATGCAGTCCATGTAACCGTCCAGACAAACTTTCGCGTACTGCGAGAAGTCAGCTGTGTAGTCAAACATAGAGTTGAAACGTGTGAACGGTAGAACAACTGCCCAGTAACGGAGCGTCCATGTCCATGGAGACTCAACCTTAGTCATTGTTCCAAAGTCAGGCATCGTCGCTTCGTCGTAGATATCTACAACTGGCTTGGAAATAAGCTGACCTTCGTCATTCGTGTGCCATCCGTATGGGCTTTCGCCAGTTCCGAATGCACTACCGAATACGTCCATCATCTGAGGTTGAAGCGTACGCCAGTAAGAAAGTGAGAAAGTACCACTATCCAAGTAATCAGAAAGGTCACGTACGAAGGAACCTTCGTTGCTTGTCATAGAGAGCATCGCAACAAGTTTGTCCCAGTAGAAACCAATGCTGGTTGGCTTGTACATGTACTCATCTGTCCAAGTTGTACGAAGTGGCTTACCAACACCCAATGGAATCTCCATGGTTTCGCCAGACTCACAACCAGGCAACAAGTTACCTTGACCATCATCCCAGTGCTTGTAGGTATCGCCAACGAGGCAGTGCATACCAGCTTCAGGCTGATTCAAAACAGAGTTCAAGTAGTTCAGGCCTTCCATTGCAGCACCTTGCCAATCGCGACCGAAAGGAAAGTCTGTGTAACGGAGGTAGTCACCGTTCTTATCGAAGCCCAATCCGGAAGATCCGTAGAGGTAGTAACGATAGATTGTAGACATTGGTCCAAAGTAACGGCTTTGCAGACGGTTCAGGTATGAACGTGTGCTGTAGCCCCAACGGTACTTATCCCGCTTAAAGTTGCTAATGTAGTAGTATGCGTTGTGACGAAGTGCGCGGTCCTGAATTGCTTCAGTAAAGTTCGCACCTTTATCAAATACTTGGCAAGAAACGTTAGACGCCCAGCTGTATTCGTCAGGACAGAATTCGTAAGGAACTTCGTCAAACGGAATCGCGTAGTCAACGTCACGCCAGTAATCAGTCCACTCAGCGTATACTTCTTCAAACGGGATCATAGTTCGCTGATTGATCTTCTCTGCCATTGGCGTACGACCTTCAGCTGCATTCTTGTAGTAAGAGTTCAGGTAACGGTTGTACTGAGAGTAGTTCATGTCCGCTTCGTATTCAGCCAGGTCACGTTGCTCTTGTGTGAGCGACTCGTCCTGAGAGTTATTATAAGCAGAGTTGTAATCCTGATAGTAACTATTCGCATCCAGGTAATCAGGGTGACAGAAGAGTGAACTTGCGCAGCTCAAATCACCGTCAAACCAGAGTGGAATGTTGTTGTAGTCATGGAAGAAGAAGAGGTTCTGGTAACCGAGAGCCAAATCAGACTGTGGTCCAGGAGTCTCTGCATCATGGTCAAACACTTCTACCAGCTGGCCGTAACCAAAGTGGATAGCAGCATTATCGTACTGACCAAGACCTTCAAGCATATCTGCATAGAAACGAGAATCGTAATCCATGATGGATGAGTACATGAAGCGCTCAGCCTTTGTTGGATTGCCGTTCGCATCTACACGGTCAACCTGACGCGTGTCAGGGTTGTAATCGTCCCAGAAACCAGGCTTGAAGTTCAATGGATCCATCGAACCACCAAAGTTGTGACGAAGACCAACGGTGTGGCCAACTTCGTGCGTCTGAACCGTACGGTAGATGTTGCTACGCATGAAATCGTAGATTTCATCCCAGCTCTTGTCTGAGAGTTCAGAAGCAATAGCTGCTATCGTCTTATCTTTTCCTTCTGACAAATCTTTTGCAGATCCCGCTGTATCAGCAGAAATTATTGATTTGAATTTTTTGTTGTTAATCAAATTTTGACACTGCCCAATTGCTTGTGCATGACTTCTTACAAATTTTATATCTTCCATG
>CAZZDT010000246.1:0-5977 GCA_964652435.1 uncultured Bdellovibrionales bacterium | reverse complement strand
AGTTGCAGAAGTTCTAGTACAGCATAATCCAGTTCCTATGGAATTTGTTGGTGTAAAAGATTCTTTTGGAGAATCAGGTGAACCGGATGAATTAGCTGAAAAATATGAAATTGATGATAAAGCGATTATTAAATCGGTGAAAAAATTAAAGAAACGTTTATGAAATTAAAAAATAAAATATGCATAGTAACTGGAGGTAGTAGGGGAATTGGTAAAGCAATTGTTAATAAATTGGTAAAAGATGATGCCCATGTAATTTTTACCTACCTTCAGGACAAAGATTCGGCTGAAGAGATTATTAGCAGTCTATCAGAATTTAATCCAAAAATTCAAGCGTTTCAAATGGATGTATCAAATAGAGAGTCTGTAAAAAATGTAATTTCATCACTTAAGGAAACCATCTCACATATTGATGTATTAATAAATAATGCTGGTATTAACAAACCAGAAGATTTTGATAAAATTAAAGATAATGATTGGGATAAGATTATTGATGTAAATCTAAAGGGCCCATTTATTGTAACTCAAGAGGCTCTACACTTATTAAAAAAATCAACAAATTCTTCAATAATAAATATTGGTTCTGTAAGTGGGCAATATGGTGGCCCGCGCACTGCTCATTATGCAGTTAGTAAATCAGGTTTAATTTCTCTAAGCCAAGTGATTGCACGGTTTGGTGCAAAATACAATATAAGGTGTAATACAATTGCAGCAGGATTGATTTCATCTGAAATGGCAGAATTAGGTATGCAGTCTCATGAAGTACAGAAAGCATCAAAAAGTATCTTATTGAAGAGATTTGGTGAGCAAAGTGAAGTTGCCGACGTTGCTGCCTTTTTGGCTTCTGATGATAGTAGCTATATTACAGCTCAAACCATCAATGTTAATGGTGGATTGTATTTTTAAAACTAATAATTGAAATCATTATTATTTATATCAGGTGGAATTGAAGCTGTACCAGGAATTCAACTTGCAAATGAAATGGGATTACATGTAGTCGTATCTGATGGTAATCCTAATGCGCCCGGCTTTAAGTATTCAGATGATCAGATCATTGCTAGTACATATGATATAAAAGAAACAGTTAAAAAGGCACAAGAATATAATAATTCAATTAGAAAAATAGATGGAGTGATGTGTATCGCTTCAGATGTGCCTTTAACAGTTGCATCTGTGGCAAAAGAATTAAATTTGCCAGGGATTCCTGTCAGATCAGCAGAATTAGGAATGGATAAAATGGCCATGAAAATAAAATTTCAAAAAGACGATATCCCAATTCCTAATTTCAAACGATTAGAAAATAGAAAAGAATTAGATTATATAATTAAGGATTGGGGCTTTCCGATTGTAATTAAACCTGTAGACAGTCGTGGTGCACGAGGTGTTTTAAGGATAACTGAAAAAGTTGATTTAAATTGGGCATGGAACCATACTAGGGAGATTAGTCCAACTAAAAGAGTAATGGTAGAACGATATTTGGTAGGCCCACAAGTCAGTACAGAATCTATGATTATAGAAGGTAAATGTTATACGGTTGGATTTTCCGACAGAAATTATGAATTTCTTGAAAAATATGCCCCATTTATTATAGAAAATGGTGGTGATCTTCCTAGTTTGTTATCTAAAGAAATTCAGGAAAATGTTAAAAATGTTGTTGAAAAGGCCGCTTTATCGATGGGAATAGAAAATGGTATTGTGAAAGGAGACATTGTTGTTCATAACGAAAAACCACATATTATCGAATTGGCTGCAAGGTTGAGTGGCGGTTATTTTTGTACTCATGAAATACCCATGAATACAGGGGTTGATCTAGTTGGGAATGCCATTAAGTTAGCGATAGGAGAAAAAGTAAAACCAAGTGATTTAATTCCAAAATATAATAACTTTATTTGCCAAAGGTATATATTCCCAAAACCTGGAACTATAAACAAAATACATGGAATAGATAAATTAGAAAACTTTTCATCTTTAAAATACTATAGTCTACACGTAAAAGAGGGTCAAAAAATTGAAAAACCAACCGCTCATCCTTCTCGAGCGGGGATGGTAATAACAACTGGCAGTTCTAGAGTAGATGCCAGTGTTAATAGTAAAACAGTTATTGAATCAATAAAGTTTACCTATAAAGCTTAATACATACTTTTTTTTTATTTCATGTATTCTTCTATAGAAGATGCATCTAGAAAAGAAGTTATCAAAAAATGCTATTCGCCATTTTTAAAATTGGCAGAAAATAGTAATACAAACAGCACTAATTTAACATAAAAGATAAATATGTCAATGTGAATTAATCCTTCAAATCAATATATCAAAAATAGCAAAGTAGAATTTTCAAAGATGCTACCGAATGATTAATAAACATGTACAAGTAAAAAAATTAGAATATATATAAAGATCATAATTTGTGAAATAAAATTTTACTTTGACTACAACATAGCCCACGGAGATCTTTATTAACGTATTTAATAGTACAAAATTTATATATATAATGATTCTCAAGAGGTTATAATGAACGATATTGATAAAGATATTTATATAACTATTAAAACAATACTTGCCCAGATTAAACTTTCCATCTTATAAGATAGATGAAATATCTAATTGCAGATAATATAGTGACGAAACATAATAGTTAAATAATGATTTATAAAAGTAAATATTTTAGTGAAAATGACATCGTAGAATTTTATAAACTATGTAATAGTATTATCGATGAGTTAGGGGTTGAATTAAATAAATATCATAATATTCGATGGAATAGTAATCAATATCAGATATTATTAGGTAATTGGATATATCATTTTAATGTAAATATTTTGTGGCGATATTTTAACATTGAACGTTGCTTTGAGAGAGTTGAAGAAAATGTTGTAGTAGTACAATCAGATTATGAGGACATACATCATTATAATTTTAATGAATTGCTAAATTCACATTTAATTAATATAATAGAAAAAATTATTAAATACAGTAAAGTTCCACATCTGAAATTTACCACTTATGGCAAAGTAACAACAAAGTATAATATAAAAAATATTACATCAAATAATTTAAATATCGATACACCATATTTTGGATTGAATCAAAATAGGATCCACTCTACAGAATATACTAAAATTATCAAAACATTTGATAAGATTGGAAATGTAATTGATTGGGAATTTGAAAAATCTGATGTTAAAGTTGATACATATTGGAGATCAAGATATATAGGAGAAAATATTAGCTCCATTTATGAGATGTGTCTAAACCTGACTCGATTATATTTACCCTTAGCTTTTTTAGAGGGATTTAAACCTATATATAAAATATCGTCAACGTATGAAATATCAAGTATCTATACACCAATAGGGATAATATGGAATATACCACTAAAAACTCTTTTAGCTCAAAATTATTTGAATACTAGTATTTACTTACATCAACATGGTGGTGGTTACGGTATGAATAAATTTCATTATAACGAAACATTTGAACGAAAAATTAGTAAAAAATATTTCACATTAGGGTGGATCGAAGATTCAAAAACTACACCTATGTCGTCTAGAACTAGAATAAAAAAATATTTCAAAAACAATGGAATTCTTATCAAAACAAAACCAAATTATAGATATTCAAATGATTTCTTTGGTTTTTCTATGAATATTACAATTCAATTTATACGTAATCTAAAGTCAAAAAATTGTCATATATCTCACTATAGAATTCAACCTGGTGAAGATGAAAAAAATAATTATTATACCCGGTTGAAATACAAGCTTGAGGATGCCATCCTACCAGATAAGTCCAAAAACGATGGTGAATATTCAATGCATGTTGTGAATTATTTAGGTACAAGCTTTTTAGAATCTATCGCTGCTAATATTCCGACAATATGTTTAATAAATAGTGATCTATTAAACTACAGATCTGAATGTGTAAAATTTATTAAAAAATTGCATAAAGTAGGCATAGTATATCATTGTGGTAAAGATGCAGCTGTACATGTAAATTCAATTTCTAATGATATTAAAAGTTGGTGGTTATCTGATTCTGTTCAAAATATTAGAAAAGAATTTATTAAGCAATATGCAAGATTTAATGAATCATGGCTTGCTGAGTTTGATAATTTCTTTGCAAACTTCAAAAAATAATTGATCGGGATTTAACTAAACAGATTAAGCAAAAATTAATTGGCTATGGAAAAGTTCGGATTAATTAAAAAGAGCCCAAAACTGGTTTATAATAAAGATTGTACAAAGCCTATTCTTAGCATTATAATCGTTACATATAATTCAAAGGAAGATATATTTAATTGTATAGATTCAATTCAGAAGTCTACTTGTATGCCATATGAGATCATCATTGTTGACAATGACTCTAGTGATGGCACTCAAAATTATTTGAGAGAAGTTGAGAAGCAATACCATATTAGAATCATATTTAATAGCCGAAATCTCGGCTTTTCAGTTTCCACAAATCAGGGTATTAAAGCATCCCATGGAGAGTATCTAGTATTACTGAACCCGGATACAATTGTAACAAAAGATTGGGCTTGGCATTTAATGCTTCACTTTAGTGAGAAAACAGGAGCTGTTGGGCCGGTATCAAACTATGTAGCTGGGATTCAAAAAGTTGAATTTTATTTGAAAGAAAATGTGAAGTCTGTGAGTATTGAGCTATTGGCAGACAAGATATATATGTGGAATCAGAATAATAGCAAAGAGACCAAGTTGCTAATAGGTTTCTGCTTGATGCTAAGACGAAAAATTATCGATAAAATTGGGATGCTAGATGAAAACCTATTTCTTGGTAGCGATGATTTAGAATACTCCTTTCGTTTGCGAGCAAATGGTTTTAATCTATTGGTAGCTACAGATACATTTATTTTCCATAAAGGACAAGCAAGTTTCGATTCAGAACCCTCAGAGAAAATGAAAATTCTTACTCAACAAAGCCAAGATGAACTTTATACAAAACTTGAAAGAGCTTTTAGTCCAAAACCAGTGCCTTCTTCACTTGAATTATGGGGAATAGATTGGTTCAAGCCAAGTCAACTTAATAATAAATAAAACAAAAAATTAAGTACAATAACATTTCATGAAAAAATATACTTTGTCTGTGATAATACCAGTTTTGAATTGTCTAAATTATACCAAGCAAATTATTCATCAACTAAGCGAGTATACATATTCAGAATTGGAGATTATTATTATAGATAATAATTCAACAGATGGTACTCGAGAATATTTGGAATCTTCACAAGAAATTAATATAATATGCATATACAACAAATTTAATAAGGGATATTCATATGCAAATAACCAAGGTATAAATATAGCCTCGTCAGATTATGTGTGTTTTTTAAATAATGATACGATGTTATTTTCAGGATGGGATATTTCGTTAATCAATGCTTTAGATTCTACAGGAGCCGCTTTTGCCGGTCCTATAACTAATTCATCCGCTGGATTGCAATGTGAAGATTACGGTATGCAGAAAGTTGAAGCTTCTAATTATCGGGAAATTGCTAATGGTTTATCTATAGACAAAAAAAACTCTACCCGCACTGGAACTTTCCAATTAATTGGGTTTTGTTTATTGTCTAAGTTGTCTTTTGTTAAAAAGCTTAATGGATTTGATGAAGGTTTTAAATTAGGAAACTTCGAGGATATGGATTTAACGCTGAGGGGCATGTTAATTAAAAATTATAATGTAATTGCAGAAGATTGTTTCATTTATCACTTTGGAAGTATTTCATTTTCTAAAAATAAATTGTTTGACCAAAATCAATACGATGAAAATGCCAATTATTTTTTGAGAAAATGGGGTGGTAAATGGGATGATAAGAAATACATTCCACCAAGCGGATTTGACAGGAGTAAGTATGAAAATAAAAATTACTTAACTGACTTAGAAAATTTAGATATAATTTCAATTGGAAATTACGGGGTTTTTCAAAATGAAATAGATAAATTAAATCCATTTGATAAAATAA
>CAZZDT010000245.1:0-5981 GCA_964652435.1 uncultured Bdellovibrionales bacterium | reverse complement strand
ACCAATCGATCGACGACGTTTTCTTCTCGCCCCGGTGTACGCCGCCATCGAGAAGAAGAAGGATGGCGGGGAGACGACGAGGACCGAGGCGATGACGCGAGAGACAAGGAGCGGCGCGAACGAAAGCGCGAGGCCCGACAGGCACGAGCAAAAGATCGAGAGAAGAAACGGCGGGTGCGCGCCCGCCGTTTCTAAGTCACCGAAGGGAAGTCGGAGGGGGGCTCCCTAAGGTAACAAATCCAATCTCACGAGGAGACTGGACACATCGATCCATCGGTCCTACAAGGACTTCTTTTATATTATATTACCACCTTGTAGACCACGTCACCTGCTAGATCACATTAGCATATGCGGATGTGAGCAGGTCACTCACATTGTAGGGCACTGTCGGGCAGGGTCAAAAAATCGGACAAATGGGAAACGATGCAAAAAGACGACACCGCTTATTTTCGCCTAAGTGCTGAAAAAGCCTCAGTAAATTCAGGATTCGCTGTTCTTTTGGATCAGGACTACCGATACAACTCAGAGCTTTGTGCGGCCCGTTTTAGGCTCGACAACGGTCTCACGATCATTTTTATGCCTGACCGAAGGGCTAAACTTTTTGCCTACCAAACGTGGTTTCGGGTGGGCAGTCGCGACGAAAACCCCGATCGTACCGGACTTGCTCACCTTTTTGAGCACCTGATGTTTAAAGGAACCACGACCTATCCGACCGGTGTTTTCGATCGGGAAATGGAAAAATTAGGGACACAAACCAATGCCGCCACCTGGGTGGATTGGACTTTCTATATGCAAACTCTCGCAGCTAGGGCTGACAATCTTCAAACCATCATCGACTTTGAATCCGATCGAATGGTTAATTTGGTTGTTGATGAAGAGACTTTTCGATCCGAACTCGAAGTTGTGAAGAATGAAAGACGGATGGTCGTTGATGATTCGGTGGGCGGAACCATCAGCGAAACAGTCTTCAAAACTGTTTTTCAAAAACATTCATATAGATGGCCAACCATTGGTTACATGGAACACTTGGATGCAACCAGCGTTGAGGAGCTTCGTGATTTTTACCGAGCGTTTTATGCACCAAACAATGCAACCCTTGTTGTAGCGGGAGATTTAGACTGTGAAGATCTTTTAACCCGCGTGGCAAAAGCGTACGGACCTTTGAAATCACAGCCATTGGTTCGCCCAGAGCGGACCACTGAGCCAGAGCAACTGAAACCGAGGGAGGAAATCCTTCACCTTGAAGTTTCGGCACCTCAGGTGGTGCTGGCCTTTCAAGCGCCGGCTCAATCAACAGATGCTTTTGCGGCTTGCGAGATTCTTAGCGAGGTTTTGGTCTCTGGTGAAAGCTCAAGGCTATACCGTCGATTGGTCATGGAAGAAAAACTTGCTCTTGATGTCTCAGGTTACTTGGCCCCCTTTTCTGATCCAGGTGTTTTTGAAATTGGTATCCAGGGCCGTCCCGGCAGCGATCCTCAACGCATTGTTGCGTTGGTTCAAGAGGAGCTTGAACGGGTTGGCAGTGAAGGCGTGGCGGAGCATGAATGTTTAAAAGCTCGCAATGCGCTGGAGTTGAGTTTGTTATTGGGCCTTAAGGATGCAGACGGTTGCGCCGAAGCATTGGGACATTTTGAAACGAATTTTGGAGACTTCACCTTGGGCTTTAAGTCCATGGGGCGTTGGGAGAAAGTTGAAAACTCGGCTGTAGCCGCGGTGGCTCATGAACTGTTTCAGGAGCATAAGCGCAGTGTTGTGATTGCACTGCCTAGGGAGTCAGCAGCATGAGTGATTCGGTCAACGGTATTTGCCGAGAAGATTTTCCCGGTGGGACCATCATTACGATTCGTGACGCCAGTCTACCGGTGGTGCGTTGGGTTGCTGCTGCACCTGGTGGTGCGGCGCTTGATCCCGAAGGTAAATCTGGCGCCCTTTCGGTGACGATGGATCTTATGCTTCGTGGGACTCAGGATAAGTCCCGTAAGGTTTTCAGCCAAAAGCTGGAGGGCCTTGGTTCATCTTTAACCGCGCTCGGTGGCAACGAGATGGCTCTGTTGCGTGGGCTGAGCCTTAAACGCAACCTGGGTGAAACTTTGGGACTTATGCGCGAGGTGATGTTGGAGCCAGCGTTTGATGCCGAAGAGTTTGAGACCCTTCGTGATGAAACCATTGATGATATTGTTTCGATACCCGACGATGATGGTGGCCTCTGTGGAGTATTTTGGCGCCGGGCTCTTTATGGCGACCACCCGTTGGCAAGAATGCCAACCGGTGAAATTCAAGAGCTTTTGAACTTAAAGCTTGATGATATTCAAGCCATGCATCGGCGGATTTTCCTGGAGGGCCGACTGCTATGGGTCTTCAGTGGTGATTTAACTCCGGAAGATGCTCGGGCTGCTGTAGAGTCGATTTATTCGCTTGAGACGCCGCGAGAATACCTTGAGGTAGCCACCCAGGAGATCCCGGCCCGGCAAACGCCGCATATCGTTGTTGTGGATAAGCCTGAGCGGGTTCAGGTTCAGCTTCGTGCCGGGCACATGGTTGTGGATGGTCAGCATCCAGATGTGGATGCCCTTTGGCTTGGAAGTACGGCGTTCGGCGGAACATTCACTTCTCCGCTTACCCATGAGGTGCGGGAGGTGCGTGGTTGGTCGTATTTTGCGGCCACCGAGTTTAGGCGTCAGCGAAAAAATCCATCGCCAATGGTGATGCACACCGCGCCGGCTCAAACTGACTTGGTTGATTGTTTAAAGCTTAAGTGGGAATTGTTTACCGGGCTTTCTGAGGGAAACCTTGACCATTCTGATATCGAGCGGGCTCGGCAGTATATTTTGGGTCGGTATCCACTCTCCATAGCGACTGCGTCGGATCGTATGGTTCCGGCTCTTTATCTTGAGTTGCTTGGGAAACCAGCTCATGACATCTATGCTTTGCCTCGACGGGTTGAGAAACTTGAGGCCCAGGTGGTAAGCGAAGCGATGCATAAGCATTTGGACCCATCCCGGCTTTTGGTGGTGATGGTTGCTACGGCAAAAGACGTGGTCGATGGATTACGGGAATCGTTTCCGGGCGCCACCATTGAGGTAAGAGATTATCGAGAAGGACTTACACGTCCAACATAGGAAGTAACGTATGAAGCTACGAGTAAAACACACTTTTTCTGGAATCACTTTAGAGCAATACGGAGAACTCTACTTTGATGAGACGTTCAACGAGTATTTGTGTCGCGGCGTAAACCTCACCCGGAACGTAAAAGAAAAATCTATCGACGGCACCAAGCTTAAGCGTGTGACGACTGTAAGTCCGGACCGCGAGATTCCAGCACCCGTAGCGAAAGTGATCAAGATGGACCGCTTGGAGTATGATGAGGAACTTCACTACGACAGCGCGGCATTTAAGGGAACTTGGAAGATTATGGTACCGGGTGCACTGGGATCTAAGTTTTCTGCTGGTGGCGAGTTTGTTTTTCGCGAAGTTGCTGGCGGCGTTGAGCGTGAACTCTGGGGCGATATCAACGTGAAGGTTTTCGGCGTTGGGTCAATGATTGAAAAACTGATCTTGGCAGATGTTGAAAAGAGCTACGAAACAGCAGCTGCTCAAACCAGCCAGTATATTCGCGACAACTCAGAAAAGTTTAGCTAGCACTTTTTGCGAGAAGAAAACCGGTCGAGCCGTTCACAGCGTCGTCTTTCGGCATCCTGGAAGCGGCGCTGGTCTTCGTCATTTTGTGTTTCCAGCGGTGGAACTGGAATGGGGCGATTATCTGAGTCTACGGCCACAAAGGTGAAATACCCCGTGAGGCAGTGCTCTCGCTCCCGCGTTTTTTGATTTTCCCGCTCGACTCGAACTCCAACTTCCATGCTGGTTTTACCGGTGTGGTTTACTTGTGCGTGGATAACGACAACATCGCCAAGCCGAATCGATCTTGCGAAGTGCAGGTCGTCAACAGCTACGGTAACCACTGGTTCCCGACAATGGCGCGTGGCGCTGATGGCCGCAGCAATATCCATCCATTGCATAATCATTCCACCGAAGGCGGAACCATGGTGATTCGTGTCCGGAGGTTGAACCATATGGGTGGTTTCAACTCGAGAAGCCTCTGATGGTACTGCTTGCATGCTCTTAACTTTAGGTGTGCTTGTAGAAAATCGTGATGGTCACACAGTGATACTCACTGTCGGAGCTTTGAGTGACGACTTTATCAACAACTTCTATCTTACCTTGCTGACTTGAAAGCCAGCGGGTGACTGTTTCGCCGAGTTCATCCCGTTCTTTGTGCTTGGTTGCACTGAAGACTTTAACCCCGTTGAACATCATTCCACCTCTACCCTCTTCCTGGTTGCTACTTCAGTTCATGGTCAATGATGACCCGAATCAGAGGAAGCGGCAACAGCCCAATCAATTTGATACCATTTATATATATCGAAGGGGTGCCGTCCACACCCAATTTTTGAGCAATTTCGGTATCTCGCATCACAACTTTAGCCGCTCGGTTACTTGTGAGGCAGGTTTTAAACTTCTCCATGTCCAGTTTGGCATTTTTTGCGTAGTTGCTCAGGTCGGAATCTTGGAGCGCTCTAGGATTTTCATAAAGATAATCATGATATTCCCAAAACATGCCCTGCTGATTGGCACATTCTGATGCGATGGCCGCGGGCTTGGCCCGGGTGTGTTGCTCGAGAGGAAAATGCCGGTACTCCACGCGTAGCTGGTTTGGATAGAGTTGTCGAAGCTCTTTCACCAGTCGGTGAGCTTGAGCGCAGTAAGGACATTCAAAATCGCCAAATTCTACAAGAACAACTTTGGCATCTTGAGGTCCGGTAAAGGGGGCTGGCGCCTTGGGCATGGCTTGCCGGGGTAACTCTGGAACCGGCAAATCGTATTTGACCGTGTTTTGCGCTCGTAGCCCGGTGAGAAAAGCCATTTCGAGTTCGGAGCGGCGCTGCTTGAGCATTTCTCTTTGAATGTGGGGTTTCGCCGTTTCAAAGTCTACCTGAATCATGTGGGCATTTTCTTTATAAAATGCAGAGAGTTCTTCAGAGGTTGGGGCTTTGACTTTGTCCACAATGTCTCGCTTTACCAATAGCTCTGGGCTGAGCCCTTCGGCTTGGGCCTTTTGGGCAATCAAGCGGTCATTGACTGCATCTTCAAACCCGGCCCAAAGCAAGTGGAGTTTTTTTTGGGCCCACTGGTTGTTGATGTTGTCGATTTCTTTTTTAGTAGCTGTGTCTAAATCTCTCTGGGTGATGGTCACCTCACCTACTTTTCCCAGCACCGCATCCGATGGTTTGAAACTTTGGGTGGACGCGGCGACCGACTCAGGTGCTGCTTTTGGAGCATTGCCCATTAGGGATTGCAGGTTACAGGCACTGAGAGTCAACGAGATGAAAAGCAAAATCAAAGGCTTCATAAGGAGAACTGTCCCAACATATCAGGGGTAAAAGATGATTTAAGGTGCTTCTTTTTGCAGCAGGGAGATGCGATGTTCAAGTTTATCGATCTCAACCAGGGGGCTGGCCAGAGCGATGGCCCAGCTGCGTGAAGAATGGGCGGCAATGGTGGGATCCACATTTGCCTTTTTGATAGCGACCATTTCGCCGAGTTTATGGATGTCGTTAAGGCCGTCAAAGTCTGGCGGGCTAAACTTAAGCCCGATGGGCATGGTCTCAGATGCTACGGTAACGCCAAGCTCGTCAATGAGCTCGGCTTGAACCATTAGATTTTCCATATCGATATCGCGGTGATTTTCGACCTCACCAAAAATAAGAAGAACCGGCTGGGCTGAGCCCGTGGGATAGGTGATTGAACGATAGGATGAAACAATCACGCCGTCGGTTTCGGCCAGCGCTTGCTTACCGCCGCTCAATGCACCGATGAATTGTTCGACCCCTGCCGGTGTGGTTGGGGGCGTTAAACCCAAAGTGATCCGAAAAAGGCCGAGTCCAAGAAGCCCTAAAACACAGATGGTAAGGGCGGCCCCTAAA
>CAZZDT010000244.1:0-6013 GCA_964652435.1 uncultured Bdellovibrionales bacterium | reverse complement strand
TGCTGAATTATTGATTTTAATATTTATAGCATTATATTCTCCACTTTCATACTTTGAGCCTTCTGGATTTATAGCTTGTAAAAAATATTGATCAGCTGAATTATCAATACTTTCTACAATTATTTTCATGTCATCTAACGATGATTGTTGCGCGTTGGCTAATGATTGCTGATAAAGAACTTCTGCAGATGATTGCCCCCTTATAGCTGGCAAACCAAACTTTGGCATAGCTAAGGTATCACCCGTGTTTAGAACTGGAACTATTTTTGGCCATATAGGGCGATAAACAATATCCTCTGGTTGTGAAGGTCCTTCCACATTATCAACAACGCTTCTTAATGAAGTCACCCCAGGGCCTACCTGATATGGCAAAACCGTGTTTAAAGCATAAACACCACCATCATTACCATTTAATGCGGGATCATAAAAACCAGGCATGGAATAATAGTAATACCTCATCGAAAATGAGTTTTTGCCAGTAGGAGCTTCAGTAAGATGCGGGGGTCTATCAGTGGGCAGTATGGTTACAACATTACTTCCCTCTGTTTTAGTATAGCCAGATGAATATGCATTTTGATCAGAAAATATTTTTGTATTTTTGTCGTCAACACTTGGCGAAACTCGGATGTAAACAGATAAAGCCTTAGAATTACTTTTTCTTGACTCAATTAGATTAAGATCAATTTTTGTTACCTGATATATATTAGCTGAATCAATACTATTTGCAGACTCAGAACTTAATCTCAGTTTTTGTTTAGAATCTGAGTCAACAAAAGAAGAAAGAATCTCATATATCTTATAATTATTATTCTCGTCTGATACTATGACATGCTGACCTTTTGCATATTTATCATTTTTTTGATCCAGAACAACCAACGATTTATCTGACTCATTGATCTTTCCAGAGGATACAACATTTTCATCATCAACGCTGGGAACTCCTTTGATTTCCAACCCATCAAGAGACAACCAGTTTGGTAAATTTGCAGATGACATCTGTATTGCAGAACTCACCACATTAGCGTGTACAAAAAGATTGAAAGATTCGCCAGTCACAGCTTCAACTGGTTTTATATTGTCAAACTTTTTTGTGTCCTTATTGTAATCTCCAGCATTGAAAATATCATTTCCTTCTCCTGGTTTGTGCAAACCTCTATAAGTCCAAACCGAACCTTTCCTGTCGGTGTATGTGAATTTATCATAATGTTGAAAATGTTTATCCGGCTCGCTAGGTGTAGGACTTATTGGCGGTAATGCATCGGATGGTATATCACCATCTAAAACTTTATACGTACTTCCATTAGCAAAATAACTTTCTTCTTTAAGCAGTTCCCATGCTGTTGGAGTATTATATACACCCGTTTGCACCTCATACTCGAAATTTTTTCCATTATTATCTACGGGCTTTGGCAGGAGCGGCAGTGGCATTGGTGATTGCAGTAACTGACCAGCTTCAGTCAAATAATCAAAAACCTTACCTTCCTGCCCCTTCACTTTGAGCACTTTAAAAGTAGTTATTGACGTGATACCATCGGCATCAATGTATTCTAATAAAACAAAGGGATTTGATGTATAATCATCTAGATCTGGGTTAATATCTGATCTTAATTCTCCGTTGAACTTAGGATTTAAATAAATGTTTAAATCATCTCTTAAAGCATATGCTTGCCCGCCAAGCATTAATGCGTGTTCTTCATTTGGGTTAAAACCTACTTGCGAATCATCATTCTGTACATAAATACTACCTTTAGCTTCTAAACTACTTAATGGCCCAGAACCATCATTACTAGCGATCACAATCTCCCTAGAATTCTTAGGATATTTTATGGTATACTTAACCTTAACTGCAGGCCAATAAACAGGTCCAAAACCATTTCTTGGATCCTCGTCTAAAACTGTTTTCCTGTACCATAGTACATTTAGGATGTTGTTATTAGGGTTAGCATTAACAGGTATAATTCTACTGTTTACAGAATTAGCCAGACCAAACTCCATCGGGTTTCTGTAAGCACCCTTATGGTAAGGTAGTAACTCGCCTTTTCTAACATCAATATATCCAGGAAAATATTCACCCTCACCACTTTGAAACTCATTTTCAGGCACGCTCAATCTCTGCCCTACAAATGCGTCTAGTTCCAAGTATCGAGGAGCATCCTGAGCAACACGATCATTAAAGTCCCTTACTAAATCCTTTCTATAAGTAGAACCAGTTTTATTTGAGATATTATAAGGGATAGACTGTTCGGACTTTGTAGTTAATTTACCAAATAGAACAGTATCCCCGATACTAGAATCATGGGATAGTTGATATGACATATTATCGTCAAAATATATTATATCATCCTTAAATAGATTCTGTTCAATAGGATTAACTCTTAGGCCAGCATGAATATATCCTGACATATCAATATAATTACTTGACTTCTGATTTTTAAAGAGAATCTCAAAAGTTTGGTTTGAGTCTATTCTGGCAAGTGCTCTAAAAAAGTAATATTTGCCTTCTTCAAAGTTTATTAATGCGGATTCAGCATCCTCAGCATCATAATTGTCTCCGGTTTTAGCTATTCCAGTACCTGGAATTAAATCGATAGGAGACTCTGAACGACTAAAATTTAATCTAGAAGAACCATTAAATTTTATCTTAAAGCTATAGTTTCCAGTAGAAACCGGAGAAAAATAACCTTCAATCGCTACACCCTTATCTCCTGTAACACTCGAATCTAGCTCTGCATTTTTAATAAATTTTCTCTCAACAGGACTTCTTGGAAAATTTTTATATGTGTCATTTGACTCAATTGCGCCAATACCATATATATCTTGCTGAAGTCCGTTAAATATTTGTTGCCTTAATGAATTATTTTTACCGACGTAAATTTCATTTACTTGGTCATAAACAAGAATTTGATCAGTCAAATTTCCATTAATTGTTACCCTAGGCCATAAATTAAAATTTCTGACTTGTTCTGTATTTATGGCATATTTATCAAGATCAAAATCATCTTTTAGTTTATATTGGAGTGTCTCATCCAACCAAGATATCACGCGCTCATATCTAATTTTATTTGCGTTAGACAAATACCTTATTAGAGATCTATGAGTCTTTATGATCTCATCATCCTGTTTCATCCAACTGTAGAATTTTTGATTCTCCCTATCTATTTCTGCCCGTACTCTGCCGGTAGAATCAACATCTTGGTAATCAATTTGTGGTGTAGTATTATCAGGTAATTCAACTCCTGTTAATTTTGAATCTACTTTATTTGCTAATGGTCTAAAATATTGACTATATTCAGACAGGTCTTCTGGCCAAATTAATTCGTATGCATAATAATACTGGGGCCATTTCAATGCCGCAATACCCTCTTCTTTCCAATATGCTAATACTGGTACGCGCAAAAAATTATTATCAAAAGGACTTTCTTGTTTTGCATAATAATCAATAATATTACCATCTACATGGTTGTAAATTAATTCATGCGAAGCAGATGAGGTTGCTCCTTGGCCTTGAAATAAAATAGTATATTTTGCTTTGTCATAAGTATTATTATAAATAGGCTCAATTTGATCCCCTAAATATACTACTTTTTTGATTGGTTTTGGCACTGAGTGCACGTCAATAATTTCAAAACCCAAATGCTTAGGCACTCCATTCTCTTGAGGACCTAATATTTCTACAAAAATTCTTCCAGTTGCATTTAGACTATATAAAAATCTAGAATTTTTTCCTTGAGCATTATTATACCATAAAGTTTTATACGCTGCATCATCACCCAAATCAGAAGGTATATTTTGACCTGCGTTAGTCTCTGCGAATTTCTTTGTCTTTTCCGGAAATGTTGAGGTGTAAATTATATCTAGATTTTCAACATTTGCAGAAAGCTGTATTCTCGGACCGCTATATGAACCATAGTTCCAATAGTAAGATTTAGTTGGCTTTACTGAACTACCAGAAATTATATACTTTTGACTGTATAATTTATAATATTTTTTCTTTATTTTGATCCAGTTAATATATTCATTGCCTTGTGGTTTCTCTGTTGTCCCCACCCTCTCCTTCCAGGTTACGTCTACTGGACCTGATTTTACTGCAAACACTGACCTTGCAGATTCACTATAATGGTAACCATCAGAACTATGTAATTCATGCAAAAATTCTGAACCAGTTAAATTAATTTTTATTGGACCAACTGTACCAATTCTACTAGTAGCTTCTCCATTAGTCTCCTTTTCAGTGAGCAGCAAGTCATATTGAAATGTTTTTTCGTCAATAATTGTTTCTACCACATACCTTCCGCTCCATTTCTGAGTGTTTCTAATATTTATTATATCATCAGCTTTGAGCAAATGGTTTACAGATGTTTTTACTATGACTTTGCCAACAGCAGGTGAATAGAATTCAGTAATATCAATTTTTTGTTTATATGGCTGCTCATCCCAAAATGACATGGGATTATTAATTAATATATCTGCGCCATTTTCAAATTTCTTGTCAGGAGGGGGGATAATACCGCCGAATAAAATAGACGGTTGAGCTGACATAATTCCCTTGCCAGAAGCTGCAAATGTTAACCTATATTCGCCATCAGAGGATCTTGGTAAATCAAGATTTTCTGCGTTTTCAGCAAGAGTTGAACTTGGATTTAAACTGTCTGCTTTTTCGATAGCAGGAGTTACAACTGCTCCCGATGAATAATATCCAGTAAATTGATTTTTTGTTGGATCACCATATTCTTCATGAGTTGGGGCTTGCCCATTAGAGCCAACAGGCTCGTTAAACACCCCGGAAATTGGAAGTCCGCTAGGTGAGCTTAGATTGTATGTAGTGTTACTTGGCTTTAATTCGAGTAACTCCGCATGTACAGTACTACTCAATAGCGCAAAACCAAAATATAATTTTACTGAATATTTCATTTTAACCAATTTATGGTTAACTAGAAGGTTACTTAACTCGCATTATGTAGTAAACAGCATAATAAGGAGGACGATTTTCAACCGAATATGATCTACCTGAATTACGCGTCCAAATACTATGACTGTGATGACCTCCCCAATGAGTAGTATGGTGGGGGGCCCATCTTCCATTATCGCCATCACCCCAGCTTGGCCCCCATCCACCGGAATCATTCCAGTCATCCTGTCTCGTATAAATACCATGATAATGATTGCCACCGCCATATGTACCGCCACTATGACTATGTTTTGGAAGTTGGTTCCAACTTAATGTCACATTATTTGCGCCACCAGTATTACCAAGTTTGTACCAGTTGCCTGCACCGACAACAAACCTGTTAATTAAGTTTGGCGTTGAGCCGCCACCATCACAAAGCCGCCATCCATCTGGTATACTTCTTTGAGTCCACATAATGATACCATATTTAGGGACAGAACCGTTTAAAACTTCTTTGGCTTTGTCCGCCATTGATGCGTTGGTGCTAAAATCAGCTTTGTCAGCTTTATCTGCTTTTGTTGCTCTGTCGGCTAACGTTGCTTTAATTGCAAGTTGAGCAAGATCAGCCTCCTGTGATTTTATGCTCTGATCAGCTTTCTCTGAATTTACTGAATTGATAGCTCTTGCACTCAACATTGCATAGGGCGAAGCAACATACCTTAATCTGGGATTTATATCTGTTCCATTAACACGTATACCAATGTACCTATCGCTAGAATTATCACCTTTTTTAAAGATGGATGATAACTTTACGTCAGGCGGGCCTTGTTCACCCGGTATCTTTGCCCCCTGCCCCAGCAACACACTAAAATAACCCTTATCAACAGTGACAGTTTGGGACTCAGCATATAATGTATTGCCCCCCTGCTCTTTGTCAAAAATTCTAAATTCGATTAGCCTTGATTCTGGACCGTCAGTACCGACTGCATCCCCTTGAGCATTAACCAAATGACCTTGATAAGTCATAAACTCGGGTGGACCATCTGCAGCCCAACCACAATTAATACTTAAAAATAGAACAACTATTGCTTTTTTTATTTTATTCATGATTTGTTTTATGTAAAA
>CAZZDT010000243.1:0-6050 GCA_964652435.1 uncultured Bdellovibrionales bacterium | reverse complement strand
GAAAACTTCAAAAGATGGGATTTCGGTGTTCACGCCTGAGACGGTGAGCCCAAGCATTTGAAGCTTGTTAGCTTTGACTTTGGCGAGGCATTCTTGTTCTGAGCCTTTGGCACCGCCCCAGTAAACTTTGACTTTAACGCGTCCTGCGGTGTCCTTTCGAACGTGCTTAATGATTTGTTTGATGGCTTGTTCCCAAGGCGTGCCTTGAGGAACCACGGTGCAGGCTTTGGCTTTGATTTTGTCTCCAGCAATTCCAGGTGCAGGAATGAGGCAGAGGAGGGCAATCAAAGAAATCGTTCGAATCATAAAATGGTGCATCACTAGGCTCCAAAGCTAACGAATGATTGGAATCTTTGAATGGTAAGACGAACTTGAGCTTTGAGTCAAAGAGGTAAGGGGAAGAAATCTCCCCCCGCAAACAGGGGGAGACGTCCAATGAATCAGTTGTTTGTTAGGCTGCTGCAAATCCAGCTAACACGGCAGGCATATTGATAATTATTGCCAACCATGCCGGTGATGGCTTGTCCTGCAGGACAAATCTGGTCTCCGTAGTTGCTGCCGCCGTTTGAGTTGCCCATGCCGGTTGCAGATGACGTATAGCCAGCAGTGCTTCCTGCAACCACGTCAGATACGCTCATGCAGCGCCCGCGGACGTAATCCATATGGTCACCAGCGCGAACCTGAGCGCCTACCATGACGTTTCCTGCTCCACAGGTATAAGGTCCTACGTTGTTACCGCTGTTGCTCCACCCATTGGCGCTTGTGGTGGTGGTAGCACCCAAGGAACCGTCGGATAGCAGTTCTTGGCAAACGAGTTTGATGTGATCAAACCACGCACCCGTTTGACCTTGGTAGCCAACCGCGACGTAGCCAGCAGGACAACTCAATGTGCTGCTTGAACCGCCGCAGCTACCTTGTTGACTTAAGGTTGTGGTTGTACCGCCGACGCTGATGTCTGGATCTGGTTCAGGTTCTGGATCTGTACACTCTCCTGCATCGAGTCCAGTGGTTCCACCGACGCAATCATCACAGCTGTCGACAAATGCGGCTCCCATGGGGATGCCAGCGCAATCGAGGTATTCAACTTCGAGCCGTGGGCGCATGGATTCGTCCGCATATTCTCGCGAACGATAGTTGGTGCGGTATCCGGGAGAGTTCAACCGAACACTCAGCAGACCATCGTTATCGAGTTCGGCTTGAACTGCGGCTGCCATTTCAGCCGTGGCATGTTCACCTACTTTAACCGTGAAATCGTTGTAGTCATACCAGAGCCACCAGCTGCCCAGGCTTTCGCCGGAAACTGCAGGACGATTGCTCCAAGTGATGCCTTCTTCAGCCCATGTGTCGTCCTCGACGAGATAGGTGTAGACATTGCCGTTACCGCCCCAAGCAAAGCCGGTGTACGCGGTCGTCTTGAAGTTTACGCTTTCAATGGTTGCGCCCGCGGGAATCGAAGTGGCGAGGTTGAAACGGAGGTAGGACTCATTCACCCCACGGTCGACGCGCAGTTCCTCTTCGAGGCCGTAGTTTGAGCTAACACTGCCGCTGTTAACGAATGCATCGGCTTCAGGCGTGATGGTAACGGCCGCGCCACAAGGTGCTCCTGGGCCATCACAAATACCACATTCATCAAAGACGGCATCGCCATTAGGTACGCCGGCGCAGTCTTCACAAGTTGAATTATCGCCATCGCACACTCCGCATTCATCGAGCAGTGCATCGCCGCCCCAAACGCCGTTGCAGTCCTCTGCACAATCGTTGGTAGGGTCATTGTCACAAACGTTGCAGTTATCAAGAGCGGCATCACCATTGGGAACGCCGGCACAGTCTGAGCATGTCGAGTTGTCACCTTCACATACACCGCATTCATCGAGCACGGCTTGGCCGCCCCAGACACCGTTACAGTCTTCTACGCAGTCGTTGGTGGGGTCATTGTCACACACACCGCATTCATCGAGCAGTGCATCGCCACCCCAGACGCCATTGCAGTCTTCGGTGCAGTCGTTGGTTGGGTCGTTGTCGCATACGCCGCATTCATCGAGCAGTGCATCGCCATTGGGCACACCGGCGCAGTCTTCGCATGTGGAGCTGTCGCCATCGCATACGCCACATTCATCTACAACCGCTTCGCCGCCCCAATCGCCGTTGCAATCTTCCACACAGTCGTTGGTGGGGTCGTTATCACAGACATCGCAGTTATCGAGCAGCCCGTCTCCGTAAGGAACGCCATTGCAGTCGGCACATTGGGTGTTGTCGCCGTTGCAAACGCCGCACTCATCGATAACTGCGTCGCCACCGGCAACACCGGCACAATCTGGAATGGCGGAGAGTGGAGAACCCTCACTGCATGCGATCAGCGTGAGGGCTAAAAAAGCACTAGAAAGAATTAAAGAAATGCGACGATTCATCGTTTCCCCCATTTTGGGCTCTGAGTGCCGTGGGCCGACACCGGGTTCTTAGATGGCTCCAGGAACTAGCCTACATCCATTCCTGGAGTAGGGACCCCCCCTAAGCACGATTTTCTTCAGGAACAACTTAATAAACCCTGGAAAATCTATAATATTTGTAACCAACTCAGCTGAAACGTACATTTTTCGAGAGACTGTGTAAATTGGTATAATTAATTCGGCCCAATTGCCTGGGAACCGTCCGAAGAGTCTATTTTGAGCTGAATTGGTCTTCTTTATTTTGGAAGAGAACGTTGAAAGTGGTCAATGTTCCATAGGCTTTGGAGATGTACTGCTGGAGTTCAACTTTGTCGGTTTTGCTTAACTCATCATGAGCATTGAGCTTTGCTTCAAGTACGCGGAGCCTGTCCCTTACCATCGTGATTTTGTGGAAGAAGGTTTCAATCGGTACTTCTTTGGGTTGGAGGCTGTCGTCAGCAGGCTTGAGAATAAGGGTTCCTCCTTCCCATTTGCGTCCGATATCCACGTAACCATAGAGGCTCTCTTCTTCTAAGAGCTCACGAAGAATTTGTTTAAGTCCGTTGCGATCCATATCGATTTCTCCACTGGTATCTCCCGTGACGGGATTGGAAAGAGTTGCACGCTGAGGCCTTGGCCTTTCTTCAAGTTCTTGACTCCGTGCACGTGGCCTGGCTGCTTTGGATTTTTTGGGCATCTTCACTTTGCCCACCAGAGCCGGTTTTAAGTGAAATTTACTGCAGGTGCTGAGTGTTTCAGAGATGAGATTGAGTTCCGGCCGCACCTGACAGCGTCCGGTATAGAGACCATTGGGCTCCTTCTGACTTCGAAGAAATCTTAAGCATGAGCCACAGGTGGGACTGAGCAGGTCCGACATGGGGATAAGGTATTGGATGCTTAGAGGTAGGTGCAAGCGAAAGGACTAAGGTGTTGGTGGCAGCCATGGCCGTGGGGGATTATTACCAGGGCTGCCGCCAACACAGGGGGTCTCTCATGGATCAAACGAATGAAACGGACTGGGTATTCCAGAAAAATGTACTCAAAGTGTTTTTTTTCACATGATTCAGTTCTTTTTTGCATCGAAAGCTAAAGATTTTAACGAGTTATCATCTTGAAACTTGTACTTCGGAACCGAATGATAAAGTCTGTAAGAACGCATGGGGGTTTAATGCTGACAGTACATTCGTTAGAGCAAGCCAATCAGCTGATGCCATACGTCCAGGGAATTACGGATAAAGCAGCCAAAGAAGTTTTGCTGATCGCTCAGGAGCGGGATCGCTTTGAGATGGGTGATGCCGGGTATGAAGACTGCGTCGCAAGAATCCAAAAGGTCATCGATGTCTGGATGGAACAAGTCGATGAGGTGGGGCTCAAGGCATGTGGTCTTTGGGCTGTAGATTTTGATAAAGGGGACGGATATTATTCCTGGAAATATCCTGAGCCCAGCCTCGAATATTGCCGTCAAGATGATGGCGATTCTGGCTCAGGCAAACGCGAGCTGATTCAGCCTGAGATTGTTCATTGATGCCTACATTTAAGTTTCTCTTTTTCTGTCTTTTTCTCTCACTTGTTTGCATTGCCTGCGGTGGTCAGGACGATTCGGAGCCGGCCGGCAGCTCGGATAACTCCGACGAACCCGCCATCAGCTTTGTCCAGGCCTGCAATCTAAACTGTGAGTATGCCCACGATGAACCTGAGGGATGTCCGAATGATTTATCTGATAGTCTCAATGGTTGTCTGCAAGCTTGTGCGCAAGAAAACTCAATGGACTTCAGTGAAGACTGTGAGGCCGTGGGCGTTGCGTATTATCAGTGTACCTGGAACCTAACTTTCACTTGTCCTGAGGGACAATCCGAACCCATTCCTTCAAATTTGGCCGATTGTGCGGACGAGAGCGGCGAATGGAATGCGTGTCTCTTAGGTGGTTAAAAACAACTGTCTTAAATTGAGATAGCTTTCTACTTTACACAAAAATCTTCTTTGTGAACGTTTTCTCAAACAGAAAATGACCTTTTTGTGAAGCTTTTTTTTTAAATTATTCTCGATTCAAATTCGGACAAAATTGACATATTTCGGGAAATTGTCGCCGATATAGGTTATGATATCTTTATCTGGTAACCGACGTGTTCCATGGGGCCGTTTGCTGTGGACGAATGGAGAATGATTTGTCGCTGGCTGAAGTGCCATATTGCGCTGTTACGTACGATGTTGAGGTACAAGTGGCGCCTATGTATTTGCCGGACGACTCTGCTTCTGAATCCGGATTGCACGTTTTCTTCTATGCAATGCGTATCCTTAATCATGGTGACATGGCAGTTGCTGTTCAGACCAGGCATTTTATTATTCGAGATGGTAATGGCATTGAGAGATCTCTCGAGGATGCGGGCATGCGTGGTAAGCCTGTGTGGATTGAGGCGGGTGAAAGTGAAACTTTCTCCAGTTACTGTCCATTGCCGACGACCTGTGGGAGTGTGCGCGGCTTTTTATGGGTAGAGTTTGCTGATGGTTCGGAAGCGCGGGTGGAAGTCCCCGTGTTTTTCTTGAGACACCAAGACCATCTCTCAGGCGAGTATGGCCTTTATCGTTCCATTGGTTAATTGAGTTTAGTTTGAGCTGGGGGGCTCCCTTTCTTCGATGATGTCTTCCACATTTTGTCGGAAGTCTTCGCTTTGTTCGCACCAACTTTTGAAAAGTTTCCGGTCGATGCGAAAAGCTCTTACTTCGCCTTGGGTAATGACTTGGGCGATGGATGGTCCACCGCGTAGCAATGAAATCTCTCCCACCAATTGTCCTCTTCCTAGGATTGCAAGCCCAATCTCTTTCTTGAAGAGTTTGCCGCCTGTGGAAACGCGTACCCGTCCTTCGGCGATAAGATAGACTGCATCGGGTTTTTTACTTTCTTTGATAATTTTATAGTTGGTTGGAAATTCGTAAAGTAGGACCTGTCCCGGATCGGGCTGGAGTTCCGCCAGAGGGGCATCGTTAAAGATTGGCAAGTCCTTCGAAAGTTTAAGGAGTTCGAGATAATCTCTTTTGGTTGCTTCCTCGACCGCAGGGTCAACGGGCTGTGACTCGTCTTCGATCTCATCATCTGTCTCTAGGTTATCGCGCTCCGAATCGTTAGATGCTCCTCCAAACAAGTTTTTCAAGACTGAGAAGTCAACATTCAGCTCTGGCAGTTGTAAGCCTGACTTCAAAAGGGACCTTTTGACCCCGGCATCTAGTGCACGCTCGGCAACCATGGAACCAAGATGGTTTTTGAAATTTTGATTCTTCTCCAGCAAGTATTTAAAGAGGGCTCGGCTCAGTGCGAATACTTGGGTGGTGTCGTTTCCTTTGACGGTTGCATTGGCTGGTACATCTAAAATGATGGACATCTCTCCAAAAACGTCACCTGGTTCGAGGGTGGCTGAGTGGACAGGCTTTTTTAAGATGGAGCCCTGGCTCCAAACTTCGACCTCTCCCTTGTAAATGATAAAGAACGCTTCACCGGGCTGACCCGCCTGAATCATGGCTACGCCTAAATCAAATTCAAAAAGTTCAATTCGTTTACAGATTTCCCCAATGATTGCCTCAGGAACATTCTCAAAAAGTTTAAGGTTCCGAACATAACGTATCAGCCAC
>CAZZDT010000242.1:0-6067 GCA_964652435.1 uncultured Bdellovibrionales bacterium | reverse complement strand
GGTTGGGGACGCTATGGCTCGTCCGTTCGCAGACCAAGTCAAGAATGGAAACTACGATACTTCTTCACTTATGGTCATTGTATCCGCCGGTGCCATTCTGTCAGATAGTGTCAAAAACGAGATTCAAGAGCTTCTACCTGAAGCGATGATTCTGAATAATTTCGGTGCAACGGAAACGGGGCATCAAGGTGCATCGTTTGAAAACAGTGCCAGTGGTCGTCCTACCTTTGCAATGCACGACGGTAACGTGGTGATTGATGAAGATCACAACCCTATTGAACCTGGTTCTGGTAAGGTTGGATTCTTGGCTCGCAAGGGACGCTTGCCGGTTGGTTATTACAAAGACCCGGTGAAGACCGCCAAGACTTTCATTGAAATCAAGGGTGAGCGCTGGGTTGTTACCGGTGACATGGCCATGGTTGAAGAGGATGGTTTGATTACCATTCAGGGCCGCGGCGCGGTTTGTATCAACACCGGTGGCGAGAAAGTCTTTCCCGAAGAAGTTGAAGAAAGTCTCAAAGCACACCCGGCCGTGATGGACGCGGTGGTCGTCGGTGTTCCCGATGAAAAGTGGGGACAGCGCGTAGCCGCGGTTGTTCAGCCGCGTGAAGGTATGAACGTCGACTCCGAAGAACTCCTGAGTTTTTGTCGAACGAAGGTGGCGGGCTACAAAGTTCCCCGTGAGTATTTCTCGGTGGAAAGTGTTCTGCGTCATCCCAGTGGTAAACCGGATTATCGATGGGCCAAGAGCGTGGCCACCGGTGAACAACAGGCTTAGATGAGGGCTCGTAGGATGAAACTAGAAGATAAAGTAGCAATTGTTACCGGCGGTGCATCAGGTATTGGTAAAGCCATGGCGCTTCTTTTTGCGAAAGAAGGCGCGAAGGTTGTTATTGGTGACTTGAATGAAAAAGCAGCCGGCGAGGTTGTTTCTGAAATAGAAGAAGCTGGCGGCCAAGCATCGGCAGTGGTGGGTGATTGCTGCACGCCAGAAGGTGCAGACAAATTGGTTTCGGCGGCAACGTCCACTTACGGCCGTTTGGACATTCTATGTAACAATGCAGGTGTTCTGGATGGACTCACCCCTGCGGCTGAAGTGACCGACGAGCTTTGGGACAAAGTGATTTCGGTGAATCTTACGGGGCCGATGATGTTGTCGCGCCGTGCGTTGGCGATCATGTTAGAGCAGGGCAGTGGAACGATTCTAAATACATCCAGTGTGGCTTCTGAGTCGGCTGGGCGAGGTGGTACTGCGTATACGGCTTCGAAGCATGGTGTAAACGGCTTAACGAAATCCATCGCTTTCTATTACGGGGATAAAGGCATTCGCTGTAATGCCATTGCACCGGGTTCGATCATGACACCCATGGCCATGGGCAAGATGCCGAACCAAATGGGGATGGAAAAAATGGCTCCATTTTTGCCTCTTATCCAGCGCTACGGCCAGCCAGAAGAAGTAGCCAATGCGGCGCTTTTCTTGGTTTCCGATGAAAGCAAGTACATCAATGGATCTATCTTAACCATTGATAACGGATGGGCATTGGGTTGATGCATGGGTGAGCGAAGCTGGCAATTGCATAGGGGGTCAGACTCCCACGGCTGGAATGAACGGCGACGCTTGGCTCAGAATCTACGCCGGTTGATTGAGCATACCCTTTTGACCGACGTAGACGACGCCATCGTAACGAACGCTGCGGATACGGTTGGCGTGTTGGCAGAGCAGTTGGGCGACAAGTTGGGGCCCACTTTTTACGAAACAGTGAACAGTGAAAACTGGGAGCACGATGGCGGCATATACGCCGACCGTAATTTTATGTTGGGTGTGTGCAATCCATTGGCACCGCCTATGGTGGTTGAGGATGACGCCGAGGGTGTGGTTGGGGAAGTCACATTAAGCTACGCCTACGAGGGACCGCCTGGTGCCGCCCATGGTGGTGTGGTGGCCGCACTTATCGACCAAATTTTTGGTTCGTTGATGGTCCGAAGTGACATACCCAGTATGACCGGTAAACTCACGGTTCGTTACCACAAACCAACGCCGTTGAAGAAAAAGCTAAGTTTGAAGGCTTGGGTTAAAGAAGAGCAAGGCAAGAGTATTCTATGCGAGGCGGAGCTTCGCTTTGAAGAGACCCTAATAGCAAGCGCCGATTGTATGATGGTGAAGGTCAATAACCTGTCCTTAGCGAAACTGTTTGAACAAATTAAAAAAGAGCGGGCTGAGAGCTAAAGGCTTAAAGCTTGAGAGATGCAAACATGCAGATAGATTTAACAGCAGAACAAAAGAGTCTTCGTGAAGAGCTGAGAGCTTATATGGATAAGCTTTTAACCCCTGAGCTGGAAAAAGAACTTGAGACCAGCGAGGGAGGTGGGCCTGAGTATACCAAAGCCATGCATCAAATGGGTAAGGATGGTTGGTTGGGAATAGGCTGGGCCAAGGCATTCGGTGGGCAAGAGCGCCCTGCTATCGAGCAGTTTATCTTTTTTGATGAAGTTCAGCGAGCTGGCTTTCCAATTCCTATTCTAACCTTGAATACAGTAGGCCCAACCTTGGCCACCTTCGGTTCAGACGAGCAGAAAGAATTTTTTCTGCCTAAGATTCTTGCGGGCGACCTGCACTTTTCTATTGGCTATACCGAACCGGATGCAGGAACAGACTTAGCATCACTTAAGACCACAGCGGTTCTCGAGGGTGACGAGTGGGTTATCAACGGTCAAAAGATTTGGACGTCGTTGGCATCTCACGCTGATTATATCTGGTGCGCGGTACGAACGGACCCCGATGCGAAGAAGCACAAGGGCATCTCGATGATTATTGTGCCTACGGATGCTGAAGGGTTTTCCATGACACCGATTAAGTGCATGGGAGAGAATGAAACCTTCGCATGTTACTACGACAATGTTCGAGTGCCTAAAGAGAATCTGGTGGGCGGCCTCAACCAAGGCTGGAAAATGATTACCACTCAGCTAAATCATGAGCGCGTGGCATTGATGGCGGTCGGTCCTTTGCAAAGGTTTTTAGAGGAGATCACGGCGTGGGCCAAGTCGGTCCAGCTGGCCGATGGGCGACGCTACATTGATGAGCCGTGGGTGCAAAGAAACCTCGCTCATGTTCGTGCACATACCGAAGTTCTCAAGCTGATGAATTGGCGTCAGGCTCAGAACATTGATTTGGGTGAATTGGCTCCAGCGGAGGCTTCAGCCATTAAGGTATTTGGAAGTGAATATTTTATCGAAGGATACCGTATTTTGATGGAAGTACTCCGTGAGAGTGGCTACCTCAAAAAGGGTTCCGCGGGCGCAATTCTAGATGGACGCATTGAACGCTACTACCGCGCGCTGCTCATTTTAACCTTTGGTGGCGGGACCAACGAAGTCCAACGCGATATCATCGCGATGGCTGGTCTTTATATGCCGAGAGCCCGATAGGAGAAGGTTATGGATTTTCGATTTACAGAAGACCAGCAGAGTATTCAGGAACTTTCACGTAAGATTTTTGAAACTGAAGTCAGCGAAGAGAGTTGGAAAGAGCTTGAGAAATCTGGGGAGTGGTTGCATCGCAAGGTTTGGGACGCCCTAGGCCAGGCGGAATTGCTGGGTATCGCTCTTCCCGTGGAATACGGCGGTGGCGGAATGGGACTTGTGGAGTTGGGTATTTTACTCAAAGAGCAAGGCCGGGTAGCTGCACCGATTCCTTTGATGCATTCCGCGGGTGTGGCGGCCATGACCATAGCGGAGTTTGGCAGTGATGAAATGAAGTCACGTGTTCTACGAAGGATTGCCAGTGGTGAGTCCATTGTTACAGCGGCACTGACGGCTGGTGGGAGCTTTGACCCTGCATCGCCGGACATGAAGGCAACCAAATCGGGCGACGATTATGTTCTAACGGGAAGCAGCACTTGTGTAGCGGCCCTACCGGTCTGCGAAAGTGTATTGGTCGCAGCACGAATTGACGAGGGCGTAGGACTCTTTTTAGTTGGCACCAAAGCTGATGGTGTGAGTGTTGAAGCACAAACAACCACCAGTTTTGAAGAGCAAGCTATTTTAAATTTGAATGAGGTCCGAGTGGCAGCGGCCGATGTTTTGGGCGCGCCAACTGAAGATGGCAGTCAGGTTCGCTGGATGATTGAGCGAAGTTGGGCGTGCATCTGTGCGCTTCAGTGGGGCATTGCAGAAAAGCAGCTTGAGATGCTTGCAGAGTTTTCGCGCAACCGTCAGCAGTTCGGTCAGCCGATCGGCGCGTTTCAGGCCGTCAGTCAGCGGGCCGGCGACGCATACATCGATCTTCAGGCTATGGCGGTGACAGCGCAGCAGGCGCTTTGGCGATTGGCTGATGGGCAAGAAGCAACGGCTGAGGTGATGATTGCCAAATACTGGGCAGCCCAGGGTGGTCATCGCATAGCGGCGTCCGCTCAACACATCCATGGCGGTATGGGGGTGGATTGCGATTACCCGCTGTATCGGTATTCGCTTTTGGCGAGGCAACTTGAACTGACTTTAGGTGGTGCCAATCAAATGTTGGCCCGTTTAGGTGGGCATTTGGCCTTGGATACCACGCACTGATTGGCGCATAATCGGGAATATGACTTAAGCAGAAAGAGGCGGGATGTTGGAGCAAGAAGAACGAACCAGACGAATCGTGGCAACGGCTGTGGAATTGGCTGAAGAGGGCGGCTTTGAGGCCGTTCGCATGCGCGATGTGGCTGCTCATGCCGGGGTTGCATTGGGAACGTTTTACAAGCGCTTTCGCAGTAAGGAAGATTTACTGGTGGCAGCATTGGAACTTGAGTCGGAACAACTCGGTAAGCGCTTGAGCAAGAAGATGAACGGTGAAGGAACCCGTCAAGAAAGGGTTCTTGGATTTTTTGATGTAGCCACCAAGGGGCTCACTAAAAAGCCCAACCTCGCGAAAGCTATTTTGCGGGCAGTTGCTTCTGGAGATCCCGAGTTAAGCCCACGCGTGGCAAAGTTTCATAATGCGATGACTAGAAATATTACGGTGGCGCTTCGAGGGGCACCGATTGATGATGATTCAGAAGTAAGTGAGCTGGAAGAGAATGTATCGTTTCTTCTTCAGCAGGTGTGGTTTGCATCCTTGGTTGGTTGGAGCAGCGGACTTCACTCGCGCAAGAAAGTGGTTGAGCAAATGCGTATTGCCGCCGACCTTTTGTTGCGTGGCATGACAGATTTGGAAAACGAGTAACTCCGATTTACCGGAAGTAGATCAGGCTCAGGAGCACAAGCATGGTAAGTAAGAAATATCCTTTTAGCCCGTATCCAATTGGTTGGTTTCAAGTGGCGTATTGCGATGAAATTGAAATTGGTTCAGTGGTACCGTTGAAATATTTTGGCGAGGATTTGGTGGCCTTTCGCGGCGAAAATGGTGAGGTCAAAGTTTTAGATGCTTTTTGTCCTCATTTAGGAGCTCACCTGGGGCATGGCGGCAAAGTGAAAGACAACTGTATTGAGTGTCCATTTCACGCTTGGAAATTCGACGGTGATGGTAAATGCACGGATGTTCCCTATGCCAAGAAGGTACCTTCAAAAGCTAAAATCCGACCTTGGCATGCAGTGGAGAAAAATGGGCAGGTCATGGTTTGGTATCATCCAAATGGGGGCGAACCGAAATGGGAACTTCCGGATTTACCTGAAGTGGACTCTGATGATTGGACCAAGGACGAACGTCGTGATTGGAAAATCAAGACGCGTAACCAAGAAATGGCGGAGAACGCGGTGGACTCGGCTCATTTCCACTATGTTCACGGTGCCAGCAATATGCCGGTCTCAAAGGGTGAAGTAGATGGGCATATTTTGAAGGTGACCTCCACGACGGGAATGAAGACCCCGCGCGGTGGGGTAGATGGTCAGGTTCAATCCACATCTTATGGATTTGGGTTTGCTTATATCCGATTCACCGGGATTGTAGAAACGTTGTTGATCAACTCGGTAACACCCATTGACGAAGAATATGTTGATGTTCGATTTTCTTTTAGAGTGAAGAAAGTTGGAAATGCTGACGTTACCAAAGGTGTAGGCGCGGCTTTCATGGGTGAAGTATCTCGTCAGTTAG
>CAZZDT010000241.1:2545-6079 GCA_964652435.1 uncultured Bdellovibrionales bacterium | reverse complement strand
AGGTGGATTGACCGACCAGTCTGAATTCGATTTCAAATCAAGAGTCCTTCTGCATCGTGAAGTAAAGCTGGCCGAGGACGATATCTTACTCGCTCAAAGCGAAGTTGCTGCCTCGCAGACCTATCTTGAAAATATTGTTAACTCGATGGGTGACGCTCTGATTATTCTCGATGAGAACGAAGAAGTGCAAAGAGCAAATGACCCTCTTTTTCAAATGATGCAAAAAGACCCTGATAAAGTTCTGGGTTCTCGTTTTACCGATATGGTTGTGAGTGATGACCTTTTGTCAATGACGGGTATTCACGCGGCTCTGAGCAAGGGAACGGTCAATGGTTTGAACGTTGTCTTGAAGCGTGAAGATGAGACTCGCATCCCGGTAACCATTACCGGTTCGAGTATGTACGATGAAGAGGGTATGCTGACGGGTTTTGTTCTTGTTGCCCATGACATGTCTGATGTTATGAAAGCGATGGCCGAAGCTTCTAGAGCGGCTGCAGCCGAAAAAGATAAATCGAATGAATTGGAAATTGCGCTTCTCAAATTAGAGATAGCGAAAAACAAAGCTGAAATGGCTGACCATACGAAGACTCAATTTGTTGCCAATATGAGTCATGAGATTCGAACCCCGATGACAGCAATTCTTGGGTTTGCGGATTTACTCTTGGACCCATCGCAAAGTGCTTCCGAGCGCATGGATTGCATTCATACCATTCGGAGAAACGGGCAACATCTCCTAAATATTATCAACGACATTCTGGACATCACAAAAATCGAAGCAGGCAAGATGAGTGTCGAGTCTATCGACTTTTCGCCCATTAAAATTCTCGAAGAGGTGTACTCGCTGGTTCGAGCTAAGGCGGATGAAAAAGGACTTGAATTTACAATTGAGTTTGCTACGTCGATTCCACTTGAGGCTAAGAGTGATCCAACCAGACTGCGCCAGATATTGGTGAATCTCTTGGGGAATGCAATTAAATTTACAGACTCTGGTTCTGTTCGTGTCATTGCAGGCTTTTACGAGTCGGAAAAGAATGGTCCGAAGATTTTGCAATTTGAAGTGTGTGACACGGGTATCGGAATGACCCCTGAGCAAGCGGATAAAGTTTTCGAGCGCTTTGAACAAGCGGATTCAACCACCACACGTCGCTTTGGAGGTACCGGCTTAGGTTTGGCTATCTCGTACAAATTAGCAGAACTCTTAGGTGGCGGAATCACGGTTACCAGCGAGGTTGGTAAAGGCAGTAAGTTTACAACCACCATCGACCCGGGCGATTTAACAGATGTAGAGTTCACGGACACCCCCGAAAAATTTATGGGCTTAGAAGAAGATACCTCTGCTCTGGATATCGAAAGTGGACGGCTTCAAGCTCATATTCTTTTGGCAGATGATGGAAAAGATAACCAAAGATTGATCTCGTACCGCCTTCGTCAAGCCGGGGCATTGGTGACATTGGCCAACAATGGTGTTGAGGCTTTAGAACTCGCCATGAAGGCTTGGGAAGAAAACAGACCCTATGATTTGATCTTTATGGATATGCAAATGCCAGAGATGGATGGATATACCGCCACAAGCCATCTGCGAGAAAAGGGTTATAAGGGCCCTGTTATTGCACTAACAGCTCATACCATGGCGACAGATCGGGCGAAGTGTTTGGCCAGTGGTTGTGATGATTATTCATCAAAGCCAATTAATGTGCCGGAACTTTTATCTATGGCTGAAAGCTACGTGGAAAAAGCGGGCGAGATGTGGGGAGATTCATTCGATTTTGTCCCATTTTCGGAACGTACGGCAGAGCCTAAGCCTGAACCCGTTGAGGAAAGGGGCGCGGTAACAATTCTCGCTGATGGGCAAGAGTTGCCTGCTGATGCCATTGTGAGTGAGTTTGCCGATGACCCATATATGAAAGAAATCATCGGTAATTTTGTGGTGAATTTGCATAATTACTGTGACGATTTGAATGCTGCGGTCGTGTCTTCGGACCGAGAAAAACTGCGGCGCCTGGGGCATAATATTGCTGGGTCTGCGGGCGGATATGGATTTCCTATGATCTCAGAAGCGGCAAAAGTTTTGGAAAATATGGTCAAGGATGAATCTGATCTGGATGTTATTGCGCTTGAGGTCGATTCTTTGGTTACTTTGTGTCGCCGTACAGTGGGCGTAACAATCGACTAGTTTTTCAGTCCGATAGACATAAGCCACTTTTCGATTGCCCCAGTTTCAGGGGAAAAGGCAATCAGAGCTTGTTTTTGAGTCGTTAGAGTTTTGATTCGCTTAATAGACCAATCCTTTTGATTCTTGGCATCATCACACCAGCTTTCTTTTGCGTCGAGAATAAAGACCCAAGAACCATTTTGAGGTTGATTGGATTGAGTCATTTCTTTTACGTGGCTTATGCCGATTGTGGCGCTCGTGAATCTAGCATTGATTTCAAGAGGTGCTCGAAGGCGTACTTCGTCAGATGTTGTACAATCAAAAGTGAAAGAGTCGAATCCACATACACCATAAAAACCTTGTTTGTGGATAATCGGTACAATCTTCGCCGCGATAGATGAAAGAGTCTCGTCTTGAACTTTTCCTGATGCGATATGTCCTGATTTGAGAATCCCGTGATTCCCAATGTAGGTTCCGCTGGTCGTGAGAATCTGAGAAGTGTGTCCCAGAAGCTCGTAAGTGCCATCGTTTTGGATAAGGAGCTGTGTGGATAGATTATCGAGAGTTGCATACCAGGGTTCGATGATGGCTCCACCACGCAAGGTCATCTTATAGAGACCTTGAATATGCTGCGTTGTTAGCTTTGAATTTTTCCCAGCGATTCTTCCACGACCAGCACTGCCCATACAGGGCTTGATAGTAAAATTGTTTTTGGCCCAGTCAGGCCAAGCCTGAAGTATCGCCTTAAGCTTTTCTTGTGCTTCATCGGTATCATTGAGTTGGCTAATGATATGGGAGTACTCCCAGCCATTTGTATGACCAATCTGATTGGCCAATTGTGCAGCAAACCCCTTGTTGTGAACTTTTTGAACGTATTTCGGGTTCGGTCCAAGTAGATTTTGGTTGGTTGTTTTGGCGTCTTTTTCTGAGCCTACGGATGCAAACCAAGGCAACCCCCCCGCGCCTTTGTGGGCCCAATCAAGTAAGGGGCCATGGTGTGTGATTGGACCAGGTTGGTCCAATGTACCGGATGCACCGAGGCTAAGAATCCACAGCTCGCCCAGATGAACAACAGCCGGATGCTTAGACAGTTTTTGGTGATCTCTGTGACTTTCTTCTGCTCCGATATTGGGCAAAAGCATCCGCGGCTGAGTATCCATAGACTTCCGCTTATCGTTGCGGGGATTCAGAAACAAGAAGAAGATTGTTTGGCGAGAGCCAAAAGGGGGGACATCACAAAAGCATGGGGTCTCTTGTGATGCCCCAAAACCAGACCACATGCCTGGTTCGCGCATTGGCGCTGGGATTCTCATCCCGCAAAACATCGAAAGGGGGGACATCACAAAAGCATGGGGTCTCTTGTGATGCCCCAAAACCAGACC
>CAZZDT010000241.1:0-2445 GCA_964652435.1 uncultured Bdellovibrionales bacterium | reverse complement strand
ACATGCCTGGTTCGCGCATCGGCGCTGGGATTCTCATCCCGCAAAAATCGAGAGAAGGGACATAACAAAAGCATGGGGTCTCTTGTGACGTCCCGTGACCGGACAACATGTTCGGCCCGCGCTCAGGGATTTCTGTGCTGAAACAAGTACGTCCTTTTCGGTTGTAGCTTGTTGTATTCAGCCCAATGGTTAAAGGATGCCTTCGAATTCCATAAGTTCTGCAATGTTAAATACTTATGTGAATTCTGTCCGCCTCTTTGAGGCGATGCGTTCCTGTTTCCCACTACCCAATGGAGACTACGGTCTAAAACTTAATACCGCAAGTGGAAAGTGCAACTATCTACTTTTAATGATCGGAATTGTATAGCACGTACAGCTTTTGCTTAGATCTCGAACAGATCCTATTTGGGTGAAGGTTTTGAGCCGGTTTTTGGGAAATGAGCCAAGACTGGAGGCAGATACCGAAGCAATCACCAAGCCTTACCATATAATCCTTGCCAGAATTGCTGGCCTCAATTATGGCTCAAATGGAGTCCGGTTTCCCTTTCTATGCGTTGGTAAGGGACGTTAAACTGGAAGAAGGTAATTTCGGCTGTTTTTTTCTATAAAGAGGCGAAGCAAGTCATGCCCTTGTTCAAATCTCCCGTTAAAATCTTAAGGGAGCTTGCAGAATCGAAGCTAGAATCCATGGGCGTTCGCGGAGAACTCTCCGAGCACGAGGTGGATACGGTTTTAGATCCTGTCTATCAAACGATTACTGAACTTGAACGAACCACCAGCAGTACGGTGGTGAAAAAGCAGTTGGTTAAAGCGTTGCGTCGAGGGGTTGGTGAATTGGAGTTGTTGCTTTTGCCCGAGCGGCAAAAAGCCTTTTCTCTTTTGGGGGTGCGCCGAGATACAAAAGCTAACGAAGTAAAGCAGAAGTTTAGAGCGCTTGCTCTTGAGCACCACCCGGATAGGACGGGTGGTGATGCAAAGATGATGCGCAATCTCAACCGAGCTTACGCTCAGGTAAAGCGCATCAAAGGCATGGACTAAGTGTCCTAGTCGATATCTAAAATATCCCCAGTGAATCTATATGCGAGTGCAATGTAAGGCATTGCTTGCGAAGTGGTGTTGGCTCGCGCTCCGTCCGCATCGTCGCCGGTTCGGTAGGTATGGTTGATATACCAGTTTATCAGCAGTACCAACGTTGGCTCGTTGTAGAACGAACGCTTTTCGATCGGGTCGGTGTGGAAACGGTAAGCGAGAAATGGACCGATTCGATGGTTGACGCCGGTGGTTGCTGGTCCTGTTCCCGCATCGATGTCATCTGAGTAAAAAGCTGTGGCATAGGTATGACGAAGGCCAGCGAGTAAACCAAAGTCAGTGAAGTAGAGTACATCGTTATCTACCTGAAATGCCCAACCAGAAGATGGAACCATAAGGTCGAGTTCACTTTCGTAAAAGAGTGGGTCTTTTTCTCCGGTTGCTGGGTTTTCTTTGGTTGCCAAATTGAATTTCATCGCCCGGTTTGTGGAGCGCACAGCAACCGGGCCGGCCTTGATCTGAAACTTACCGCCCAACTGCAGCACGGAGCCACTGGCGGAGTAGTTTCCTGGGGGTTCAAGCCCAGCGTTTTCTTTTTGTGCGTCATCACTGTAGTCGGCATCCAATGATGTAAAGGATTGAACGCGGTCAAAGCTTCCAAAATAGTTGAGCAGGTAGTAACCGGCAGAAACCTGCAAGACACTCAAAGGTTGGATTGCAAGAGTGGGTCCTATTTTGACATTCGCTGGAGTAATATCCAGGAACATGCCTGGTGCAACAAAGTTCTGTTCGAATGCTTTTTCGTCAGACTTATAAAGGCGATATTGGTACTCGGCTTTTGATTTTACCGCCAAGCCTAACGGATTGTAGCGAAGTGCGACAATGGTTTCTTGGACGAGGCGATGTTGATAGGGAGCCATGGACGGCTCTTTGACTTCATCGGCAAAGGATTGGGTGGGAACCGCTACGAGTACGAATGCAGCGAAGAGCAGGCCAGCAAGTAGTTTTTTCATATATAAAAACTAGAAACACCGGCCTGCTATGTCAATGAATTTTTAGGGGATGCTTGTAACGGTTTGCACCTCAGAAGAAGTAATCCGTCCATCTTGAACTTTGAAGGTGATGGGCGTCCAAATGTCGCCTTGTTTAAAGTCTGGTAACCATGCATCCATGGTGGTCCAGCTGCGCAGTTCGTTGTCCACCCAAAGCTCGATGTCAGGTAATGTCGTCTGCATTCCTTGGTAATAGTGAACCATAACTGTGTAGGTTCCATTGCTGGGTGATTCGAGGAAGATATTTTCGGGTCCTATTCCTGAATCGTTGTCTACATCGAGCAGTGGGTTGTCGGCTTGATTGCCCGCTTGGCCCCAATCGAGATTGCTGGTTCCCATGCTGTTGGATGCAGTGCAGGTGGCA
>CAZZDT010000240.1:0-6090 GCA_964652435.1 uncultured Bdellovibrionales bacterium | reverse complement strand
TTGATAACGGAAGCAGAGGATTACGTGATTCGTGCTTATTTTGGATTTGCGAGGGAAGAATGCAGTCAGTGGGAATCAGAAACACGCCCGCGTTTCGAAGCCGAAGATTTTATGGCCGCCCTTGAAGATTACCATCACCAAACGCACCAACTTGAAAATACATTTCTGTACGAAGCCGAGGGCAATGGGCATGTGGTTTTATTTGAGGACTTCAGCGATGGTCTTAAAACAGAGCAAAACGGAACCCGTCTTGCCGATTGGCTCGATGATTTTTTAAGTGGGGCTCCACTTGATGACGTGATGGTCACGCGGCAGTAGGACTTTGGTTTTATCGGCTAGCGTGAGCATCACATAGATGAGCGCCCTGGGTTGAATTTGGGCTCAATTCAGGGCGTTTCATCGAATCTATTCCTCTATAGGAACGCAGGTACTGCCCGGGGCACATTCGTCCCAGTCGTCCATCAGCGGTGCTTCGCACTGGAATCCTGCATCTCGGTTGCAGTAACAATGATTCCCGTAAACACAGAATGCATCCGTATCACCGTGCATCGTACAGTCTATAGGCTCAAGTCCCTGTGTCGGGTCGCCGCAGCTTGTCGCTGAGGAGCCGATTCGCTCGGATTCATCATCGGTAGTGTTATTTGTTTCATCGGTTTCGGCGGCCGCATTGTTCCCGGCAGTTGTCTCCGAGGCATCTGCTCCATCGGTGTGCGGTGGGTTCTGGCAGTCGCCTTCTGAGCCACAAGCACTGATAAATAAGCAGACCACAAAAAGGGCGGGTATTAGGTATTTCATGTTTCTCTCCGGGGTGAGGACGGCAACGGGGTTTATGTTTTGATTATGCACGGTGTGCAGTTCATTGTATATTTGAATGTTTGCAATGAACTGTTTAGCTGAGATTAATGATTATTGTTGCTCTTCGAGGCTCTTGAGACCATCTTGAGCCGGTGCGAAATCAGGAAAGAGTTCGTGCGCCAGTTCAAAATAGTACCGTGCTTTGTCCACATCGTTTCTTTGATGGTAGGCGCTGGCGAGGTTCACGTATGTATGAGGGAGTTTAGGCCCCATATCCAATGCTCGTTCCAAAAGTTCAATGGCCCGGCCCAAATCGATATCTGCGGCAACTTCGTTTGCTTCCTGAGCTCGATAGAGAAGGGCGGCTCCTAGATTGGAGAAGAATTCTGGAATCGGTGGCCCCAGCTGAATAGCATTCTCGAACGCCAAGATGGCTGCATCTACGTCTTGTTCGTGTAGATGCAATGAGCCCTTGGCGTACTGGAATCTACCCTGCAGCTTGATCTCGTCCGGAGCTGAATCCAGAAGCTTAAGTGCTTCGGCGCTCTTCTCTTGTGCGAGAAGACTCCCGGCTTTTTCTAAGAAGTTTGTGAGTGTTTCCATATTCGGGTTACCTAAAAAGTGGGGGCTAAGAAGGATATGGCCCATTGTTGTAGGTTGGTCAGGAATGATTCGTCCTCAAGTTCATCGGTGGTGATTTGCTTGCATTCGGATAGCCCCGATTCAAATCGTTGTTCCAACTTTCGAGCGGTACTTTCACTGCTGATAGCGGCCATTGACTCAGAGTCTCTCCATTGGGAACGGCCGTTTAGATTGACGGACCCGACAATGGAATAGGTTCCGTCTACGGTCATGGTTTTTGAATGCAGGGTGCCTCCGTGTTTCTCGTAAATTTCAACACCTGCCTCAATCAAATCGTCATAGAAGTATCTCGCGGCATCAGAAACAATTCCGATATCATTGGATTCACGACTGTTGGTCATGACTCTTACCTTAACGCCGCGCCGTGCGGCATTGAGCAGAGCATTGCGTAGGTCGCCCGGTGGTAGAAAGTACGCGTTCTCTATCAGGATACTATCCTGAGCCGACCGGATAGCCTGCAAATGAGCATTGCGTGTGTTTTGGTCGCCTTCTTCGTCTGGTCGATGCTGGATAAATCGAACCGGTGTTGTTCCTTGTTTCTCCGGCGTCCAGGTACGGGGGTGATTGCTAAGAGCAATGGTTTCACCCGTCAGGCTTTCCCAGTTCCGACGAAAGGCATTGACCGTATCTTGAACCACTGGGCCTTGAAGTCTCACGTCGACATCTCGCCAAGGCTCTTCCGCTTTTTCAGAACGTGAGAACACCAAGCGGCCAGATCCTCCTAAGGCATACTCATTGGCAATGTTCATGCCTCCCTCGATGGATACTTCCTGATCCACGATAAGATGCTTTTCGTGCCACCGGTCATTGAGGTCCCAGAACTGATTGACAGGGTCACCATACTCGAGCACCTGGACTCCATTCTCGCGCATATAATCAAACATGGCCTCGTCGGCTCTGAGTGAACCAATGCCATCGTAAATGACTCGAACATCAATTCCCTCTTGGGCCCGCATGGAAAGTTCTCGAGCAAGGTCCCAACCTGTCCCATCATCGTTGAAGATAAAGGTTTGCATATAGATGGAGTGGGTAGCGCCGCGAATGAGATTCCGGCGTGCCGCGAATGACTCGGTACCGTCGAGGAGCAATTCCGTTGAATTGTTCTGACGTAGTTTCGAGTCGGTGACTTGGTCCAAGAGCTTTTCGAACGCTTGGCTGCCCACCCGGGGCGCGCCAGACCGGCCTGCTTGCAGGGCATCCAGAGCTCTCTGCAACTCTGCACCAGAAAAGTCATCGTGAATGGCGCTGAGAAGTGTTCCGAATTGCATGCCATACCGTTTATCGAACTCTTGCTCGATGGCATCTCGTTGGGCTGGCGTTCTATTCTCTAGGATTTTGTAAAGTCCGTCTTCGTCTGTGCCTAAGCCTTTCATAGATTTGTAGAGCAGCTTTGCGTCTTGGATGGTTTGGGGGCTGCCGTGGTGCGGGTTTTCAACGGCGTCCACTGAACGCGTGTGGACCGTGTTCTTCGGGTGCAATGCTTCGGTGCTTTGGGTGAGTGCTTGCTTGGGAGCCGAAGTGGACTGTTTGGGTAAAGGTGGATTCTTTAAATCAGCGAGTGAGCCATGGGCTTGCGAGATGTTCTTGCGTGCGGGGGCCTGCGGTTGCTGCGAATTGGTCTCAGAAGAAACGCTTCTTGGCGTGTTTCCTGTCTTCGGTCCCTTGATACTCATACGTCCCCCCGAGGAAAATCGTAACATATCTCCAGGGTCGAGAAAGCAACATAAACCTTCCAAAATGTCGAAAACTCAAAAAGGGCCACCGGAAAGTAACTTTTGGTAAAAACGGAGTTGAATTGCCAAATGAACGCATGCGGTTAAATTTTTATTTTGAAATGACTGAGATTTAGAGCTCATTTTGAGACTGCAAAACAAATAAACCAGTGGAAATTGCAAACAATGGATGGAGATTTTACGGCCGCTCCATATTAAATTCGTATTGTTCCCATCTCAAGCTAACGGGAGACAGTTCGTAAATCGTTTTCTTCAGGGTATTGATTAAGTTTTGGCTTTGGGTATTTTTAAGCATCAAGACTGACTGTTGTCCTGATGAAATCTTACATAGGGGAGTAAAAATTCCATGAAATTGGATACGCTTGCGATACACGCTGGATATGAATCAGATCCCACGACTAAATCTGTTGCGGTCCCGATCTACCAAACCGTAGCTTATGAGTTTGATAATGCTCAGCACGGCGCCGACCTGTTTAACCTAGCGGTACCGGGTAACATCTACACACGTATTATGAACCCAACCGCAGACGTGTTGGAAAAACGAGTTGCTGAAATGGAAGGTGGTGTGGCCGGCCTAGCAGTTAGCTCCGGTAGCGCGGCCGTGAATTACGCGATTTTGACCATTGCGAAGGCGGGTAACAACATCGTTTCTGTGCCAATGCTGTATGGGGGTACCTATACGCTTTTCGCTCATATGCTACCAAGCCAGGGTATCGAAGTTCGCTTTGCGGAAGACGACAGCCCAGAGGCGCTGGAAAAGCTAATCGATGATAAAACATCTGCGGTTTACTGTGAGAGTATTGGTAACCCGGCTGGCAATATCGTTGACCTTGAGGGTATCTCAACCATGGCGCACAAACATGGTGTGCCGGTGATTGTAGATAATACTGTTGCTACGCCAATGCTGATTCGTCCTATCGAGCATGGCTGCGATATCGTTGTTCACTCATTGACCAAGTACATTGGTGGTCACGGTAACTCGCTGGGCGGACTGATTGTGGACTCTGGCAAGTTTCCATGGGCAGAGAACGCGGCACGTTTCCCGATGTTAAATGAGCCGGAAGCTTCTTATCACGGTGTTGTTTATACCGATGCATTGGGACCAGCTGCTTATATCGGACGGGCTCGAACGGTTCCGCTTCGTAATACCGGTGCAGCGATCAGTCCTTTGAATGCGTTCCTTATTTTGCAAGGTCTGGAGACGTTGGCTCTGCGTATGGAGCGTCATACCGAGAATGCATTGGCGGTAGCGAAGTATCTCTCCGAGCATGAAAAAGTAGAGTGGGTTGAATACGCGGGTCTTGAGACCTCAAAGTATTACGACCTGGCCAAGAAGTATGCAGGCGGTAAACCTTCTGCATTGCTCACTTTTGGTATCAAAGGTGGCTTTGACGCAGGTGTTGCATTCTACGACAAGCTTGGGCTTTTCAAGCGCCTCGTAAACATTGGTGATGCGAAGTCTTTGGCCGCGCACCCAGCGTCTACGACACACCGTCAGCTTACTGAAGAAGAGTTGAAGTCGGCCGGTGTTGGTCCGGATACATTGCGTCTATGTGTTGGCATTGAGGCCATCGACGACATTATTGCTGATCTGGAGCAAGCGCTAAGCTAAGAGCTTAGACTAAGTCTTATCAAAACGAGCCCCTTCGTGCTTTTTGCATGAAGGGGCTTTTTTTTTGCCCGAGAAACGAGGTTGGTCGATGGCTTTATCCTTGCTACTTTAATGGGTGATGAGGCCCTTGTTTGAAGCAAGGAATTGAGTTGCCATGAACCAAAGCAGGAATATCGTACTTATTCTCACCGATCAGGAACGGGATGCGGGTGCTTATGAGTCCGAGGGTATGGCGTCCTTTCGAGCTTCCCAGTTACCGGCGCGCTTACGACTCTTTTCCGAGGGTTTAAGGTTTCGCCAACACCGCATCAATACTGCGGCGTGTGTCCCAAGCAGAGTTTCGATATTCACGGGATATTCACCGTGGGAACATGGTGTCCACCAAACCGATGGATTCGCGAAGCTTCACGATGACCCAGATATTCATTGGTTACCGCCGGACCGAGTTCCAACCCTTGGTCATCGCTTCCAGGCCCACGGTTGGGATACCGCATATTTTGGGAAGTGGCACTTATCTTACGCCAATCTCCACGATGAAGACGGGACGGTGTTGGGGGCCAGTGAGGTAGGCGCTTACGAACATGCGGACCAACTTGCTGCTTATGGATTTCATGGTTGGACGGGACCCGAGCCACATGGCGCCGAACTGGCGAACTCTGGTCTTTTCCGAGATGAAGGCTATGTTGCTCAGGCTAAAACGTGGTTGCAAAGGCGTGCCGCCAGTTCACGAGAATCCGGATTTCTCTTGGTGGTGAGTTTAGTAAACCCCCACGACATTGTCTTTTGGCCCCCATGGTCGCTCTGGCAATCGAAACTTTTAGATGTTGACGCTATAGATGAGATCGGAGAGTCACCATCCGAATCTCAGGTGTCAGGGCATCTACCGGCGGTGCTTCGAGCTTATCGAAAGAGATATCCTTCTGCTTACGGGCCAGCTTCCATTGTAAATTGGTTGTATCGGCGAAATCCGGAACGGTACCGTAAGTTTTATTGTTCGCTCTTGAGGCGCAGTGACAAACTCTTGGGTCAGCTTTTAGAGTGCTTGGATGAGACTGGGTTGCGGGATTCCACCAGCGTTGTTTTTTCCTCCGACCATGGTGAACTTCTGGGGGCACATGGGGGACTTCACCAAAAATGGTACAATGCATATGAAGAAACTCTTCGCGTGCCACTGGTTATCTCGGAGCCGAACATGCCCAGTGCCGGTGAGAGCACGGACCGAGCTTCAAATCACTTGGATTTGGTCCCAACTCTTTTGGGATTGGCAGGTCTTTCACAGGATTTGCCAAGGCAAGCCCACGAGCGATT
>CAZZDT010000239.1:0-6102 GCA_964652435.1 uncultured Bdellovibrionales bacterium | reverse complement strand
TGAGCTGAGCCGGCTGAGTTTGGATATTGGCGTTGGCGTCGAACATTTATGGAATCTATTTGGCGATTTTACTTTGGGACCAGGTGTGCGTGTTGATGTTTGGTTACCTCAATCAACGGATGCGTTTTTAACGCAAGACAACCACCCAGAGGTGAGTCCTCGGCTGATTGTGCATTGGGATTTTGAGAGCTGGCGCATTTACGCAAACGCAGGGAGGCGCCACCGTTTCCCAACGCTTTTGGAACTCTACGGAGACAATATTGCCATTGGGCCAAGTCCTGACCTTGAGTCCGAATCCGGTTTTTTTGGCGATCTTGGTTTGGGTGGTGAGCTTGAACTGGACTCTGATTTTGAGGTCAATTTCGGATTAACCGCCTTTGTCAGTTTGCCCCGCAATTTGATTGTATTTATGCAAAACAGTCAAAAGAGCGTGAAGGCGTTGAATGTGGCGCAGAGCACGATTGCTGGTCTTGAAAGCAGCGTGAATGCTCAGTTTTCATGGGTTGGCCTGAATGTACATTATAGTCTTATTCACGCTCGAGATACGGGTGACGTCGCTGGGCTTCGAGGCAACACACCACCGGGTATAGCTCAGCACCAGCTAGATCTGGGCCTAAAGGTTGGCCCGGATTGGATTCGGTTGGGGTGGGACTTAAACTTTCGGTCTCAACGGTTTCTTGATCGAGCGAATTTACGACCCGTCCCAGGTTCTGCATTTCAGGGTTTAAGCCTCGAGCTTTATTTTGAGAAATTAAAATTGGGGCTTAAGACGCGCATTGATAATTTGACCGATTTACGAAATCACTCGATTGAAATACCTGGGCGTGATGGTAAGGCCCTGGTGCAAACATCTGACCTGATTGGTTATCCATTGAGTGGGCGAACAATTTTCATGGGTGTAACTTGGGAGCTTTGATGCGAATCCTGACTGTTTTGGTATTAATGTCGGTTCAATTTTCCTGTACCTCGGAGTCGGAATCGGAACCGGATTCGAACGAAATACCGTCCTGCGTGCCTGAGCAATTTAAAGATGGGGCGGTTTTGGTATTAACCACGAACTACGAGACCAGCAGTTTAGACATGATTCACCCGAATTGTCCCGATGAAGTGCGGCAGAACCTGGTGGTAGCATCGGGCGATGCGGTCCTAAGAAAATGGGGAAACCGCCCGATAGTGGTCAACCGCGGTGCTGAAAGTAACCTGATGGTTCTGAATGAAAACCTAGATGTGGTCTCGCAAATAGGTCTCGAGGGCTGTGGACCGCACGATATCGTAGAGTTGGATGAGGATAACTTGTTGGTAAGTTGTTATGAGTCGACGACCATTCAAAAAGTAAGCTTGAGTGAGGAGCGGTCCGAGCCTTGGCTTGAACTTGCCGATTATTCGGGCTCCGATGGATTTCCGGAAATGGATGCTTTGGCCATCGATGAAAACTATGTTTATGTGACGCTGCAAAATCTTGACCGCCGTGACAATTGGACTCCTGAAAAACCCGGAACAATTTTGGTCTTTGAGCGCGATGACTTGGTCTTGCATCGAGAGATTACTCTGCCGTGTAACAACCCATTTACTGCTTTGGCTTTTCGCGATCCCACGACCATGTGGGTTGGCTGCGCTGGCACTTGGGGAGACGACTACAGTGATGCTGGCATTATCACTCTGGATATCACTGATTGGAGTCTAACGACTCTTTACAGTGGAGAGGCATTAAATGGGCGACCGACTTCTTTGGACACGGGTTTTTCAACCCAGTCTTTGGCGGTGAGCGCCACGCCTTCGCCAGACAATGTGTGGGACGTGGAAACCATGCAGCTGCTTCGTTTAGAGAACGGTAATGTTGATATTTTATACACGGAGTCAGGGTTTAGTCTGGGTGGAATCAAGAGCTGGTCGGACAGTAAAATTCTAATTGCGCAGAGAACATATGATTCTCAAAGCGGTGTGTTGCTTCTCGACCTTGAAACGCTGGAGGTGGATAGCCGGTGGGAGACAGGGCTTTTACCTTCTCATTTTATAATATCTGACTAGGCTCTTCATCGTCATTTAAGTTACGGCGCATAAACTGCCGGGCGGTGCTTTCGAGGCTCAAGTAGATATCTTTTGAATCCGTATTGAGTGTTCGCTTTGATGTCTGAATGGCTTGTTCAACATATTGCGGCTGGCGCATGCCAGTCAAAACAGATGTAACACCGGCAGAACTAACGGCCGTTGTTAAGGCTGTGTCACTTAAAGCGTTCTCAGTTGCTACATGCTCTTTCATTGCATTTTTCATCATTGAAACTTCTTGATGACTGCGCTGGAGAGCCAAAATTCGCATATCTTGGCACACATTCTCTAATATTTGTCGATACTCTGGAAATGCTTGTTTCCAAGTTTCTGCATATTCCCCTTGGAGATTTTGATTAAGGAATTGCATGCTTTGATTGAGTCGGGGGTTAATCAATCCGAATAGGAAATCTTCCCACTCCACCATGTTTTTGAATTTCTCTTTCATTTCATTGAATTCTTCAGCCCATCTAAAGAAGTAGCCGACTTCAATGGTCTCTCCGCGACCAGAGATCTCAACATTTAGGTGTTCACGTAACTTTTTCTCGTATGCGGTTAGCTTTAAGAGGTTTTGAGCCGGCATGACTGTTGGAGCTTCCTCTATGGGGGCACTGAGTCGAATCAGACCACCGCCGAGAATAGCATTGAGTGGACGGTTGGTAAGAACACCAAGGTTGGCCTCTTGGGCAATCTCTAGAATGGTTTTACCCGACTCTCTCTTTGATAATGCTGCCTGGGGTTCAAGCAGATTCAAGGGGCACTGAACCACTTGAAAATGATGGCCTGAACCGCCGACTTGCTCTGCTATCTCAAGAAGTTTTTCGAGATTGAGTGTTGGCATCAGAGCATCGGAATCAGTGATGGTATTTGATGATATTCCGTAATACTGAATACGGCCGTTTTTAACCTCTATCTCAAGATGAGAAAAGGCCTGCTCTATACGCGCATAGAACTTTTCTAGAAGCTGCGGCCGGGTTCCACCACCAACACGGTTGGCATGGAGAAGAAAGTATTCGGGGTTGTGCAAGAGATAGGCATCAATGGTTTCTCCCCCGAGCCGGTCCAACGAACCGGCTATTTCTTCTTGAAGAAATTCGGGATGCATGCAGTGCCAAAACTTATCACTGAATTCTACAATCTCTGGTACTTCCTCGTTTCGAGTAGTGCGAGCCTTCATTTGTTTGAGCGTATTCCCTTGTAAGTAACCCGCTTTGGATACGAGAACAACTTGCTCGCGGCTGAGGCTGCCGTTTCGGATAAGTCTGCGTAGGGTACGACCTATGAGCCGCTCACTGGAACCATTTGTATAGCTGGTGCCGGTTTCGATGATGTTAAACCCTGAACGCAGCGCAAGTTGAAGAGACTGGGCGTGGTCGGAATTTTCTTCGTCAATTCGGTAGCTTCCGTAGCCTAAATTGGAGACATGAAGCGTGGTGGAACCAAGCAGTCTATAGTTGATATCTTGATGTTTGGTGATGAGTGCTTCAGTGCCTTCGGCCGAAGCTTTACCGGCGATAGGAGTCGCCATGGTGGTCTTACGGACTTTGTTATCCAGCCGGTTGCGCAACTGGTTCTCTAGTTTTTCCACGGAATCAGCGGGTTCATTGCATGTGTAGTTGTGGCAAATCAGAACTGTTTCAGTGTCGATGCTTTCTCGGCCTTCCAGTAATGGATGTGTGGCCGATGGTGCTTGGTGGGCAATGACTCGCTGCGGGAAATAGGTGGCGAATAGCGTTTGCTTAAGTTCCTGTGCCTTAGGCGAAGATTTAGGACCGCAAAAAACAACCTCCAGAGGTTCGCTCAGCAAATAGTCGGCAGCTTGAAGGGTCTTACTGTATACTTGAGGCATTTTGAGAATGTCATCTCCGAGTCCCTCAATGATTCCAACAGCGGCTTCTCGGTAGGATTCCTGGTGAAAGTGTTTGGCCAGTCGCGCAAAGACATTTGCAGCAACAGCATTGTCAGACGGTGTAGCGCCGTCCTTACTTTCTTTTTTACGGATAAGCAGCTTTTCTTGATCGTGAGCCGTCGAGTAGAACGCGCCTCCTTTAGGGTCGCTGAATAAATCTACCATTTGTTTTGCTAGAACTTGGGCACGTTCAAGGAAGGTGATTTCTCCACTTGCTTCATAGAGTTCTATGAGGCCTTCACTGAGATATGCATAATCTTCAAGATAGGCAGATATCTGAGCTCTACCGGACCGCCAGGTTCTAAGTAGCCTGCCATCTTGGGTGAGTTTCTCCGCGATAAAACCGGCTGCTCTAGAGGCAGCGTCGAGATAACGCTTATCTTGAGTGATTTGATAGCCAAGTGCCATGGCTCCGATCATCATCCCATTCCAAGCGGTAATGACTTTATCATCGATTCCGGGACGAACTCTGGATTCACGGATTTCTAATAACTTAGATTTTGAGTCCCTAAGGCTTTGGGCGACTTCCTCGGGTTTCATGGCAAATTGGTCGGCGAGTGCGGTTTTAGTCTGAACAGGGTGGGCTATACTTGCACCTTCAAAATTTCCCTCTTCGCTGATGTCAAAGGCAGCGCAGAATAACTCGGCATCCTTAGATGAAAGAGCTGACCGAATTTGCTCTGGTGTCCAGACGTAGAATTTACCTTCTTCGCCTTCTGAGTCGGCATCGAGAGCAGAATAAAATCCACCATCGGGATTGGTCATTTCTCGTAAAGTGAAATCAAGAGTTTCACGAACCACATCAAGGTAAGTAGGGTTTTGCGTAACCTGCCATCCTTCCACGTATGACCTTGTGAGAAGGGCATTGTCGTAAAGCATTTTTTCGAAATGGGGAACAAGCCATTTCTCGTCAACAGAGTAACGCGCAAACCCACCACCGATGTGGTCATAGATTCCACCGTCAGCCATCATAGAGAGGGTATGGTCGGCCATCTTCAAGGCATGGGGATTGCCGGTGTTATGGTAGAATCGAAGAAGCAAAGAGATGGACGCGGCCGCTGGGAATTTGGGCGCCGGGCTGAAGCCCCCATAAGTCGTATCGAAGCTGTTGTAGAGATTTTGAATGGCTTGTTGAATTTGCGGTTCGCCAATACTGCGTAGGGTTTTTGAAGCACTTTCTTGTTTTAGATATTTCACAAGGTCGTCGGATTGTTCCAAGAGCGCTTTTCGGTCGTTGGTCCAGGCTTTATTCAATGCTTGGAGAACGCGTGGAAATCCTGGCGTACCTTGAAGATCTTGGGGGGGGAAATAGGTCCCGGCAAAGAATGGAGATTGGTCAGGTGTTAGAAAAACTGTCATCGGCCATCCGCCGTGACCTTGGTTCATAGCCACGGTAGCCGCCATGTAGAGAGAGTCTAAATCTGGACGCTCTTCTCGGTCTACTTTGATACAGACAAACCAATCGTTCATAAGCGCCGCCGTATCGGCGTTTTCGAATGATTCGCGTTCCATAACGTGACACCAGTGACAAGCTGAGTATCCAATACTTAGGAGGATAGGCTTATCCTCTTCTTTGGCCTTTTGGAGCGCTTCTTCACACCATGGGTACCAGTCAACGGGATTGTGTGCGTGCTGCAAGAGGTAGGGGCTGGTTTCCTCAATAAGACGATTGGTGGGTAAATCTGACATCGTGTGATTATTCCATTATCCGCCGCGAGTATGCATTTCGAGACGAGGGTTTTTTTGTAGTTGAGCAAGTGGGATCAGTGGTCCGCGATTTTGTGTATGAAGTCGGTCTTTTGCGCCTTGGGATTGACGTGATTGCCAAGCATTTTGAATCAGTTTCACCAATATTGCGTGAGAGTCATGGCTTCTTAATACTTCTCGTAGATTGATTCCCGAGGGACTGTAGAGACAGTGATACCAGATGCCATCAGCAGTGATTCTGCTCCGGTCACATGTGGAGCAGAATGGTTGTGTGGTTGATGCGATAATCCCGAAGACTTGCCCATTATCAAGTTTAAAGGCTTGAGCCGGTGCATGCTTGGCTTGAGGCATTGGAGTCAGTGGACCCTTGTGGTCCTCGATGATTTCTAAAATCTCTCTTCGCGAAACAACTTGCTGCTTTTGCCATTTATTGGCACCGC
>CAZZDT010000238.1:0-6134 GCA_964652435.1 uncultured Bdellovibrionales bacterium | reverse complement strand
TTGCTGGCAAGCCGGGAAGAAGGCTCAGGCGCTTATTTTTTGCTCTTTAGAGCCTTTAAGACCGTTATTCCGGCTTGCTGCAAAGCACGTGCGATGTTACTTCACCATTGGTGGTTAGAGTCACGTGGGCTCGGCTATTTTACGAACAATCTCAATTATCTGGAAGAAAATCGTGTTTGGATGGATGGCAAATTTTTTCGGTAATGACCTGGCCATTGATCTGGGTACTTCCAACACTCTGATTTATGCCAACGGCAAGGGCATTGTCTGTGATGAACCTTCGGTTGTTGTGGTTCAAAATGATGGCCGGGGTGGCCGTAATGTTTTGGCGGTTGGCCGCGAAGCAAAAGAAATGTTGGGTCGCACGCCAACCGCGGTGACTGCAATTCGTCCAATCAAAGATGGTGTCATTGCAGACTTTGAAGTGACGGAAGAAATGCTTCGCCACTTCATTAAGAAAGCGCAACAACGCAAGAGTATGGTGAAGCCTCGGGTTGTTATTTGTGTACCCAATGGAATTACCGAAGTTGAAAAACGAGCTGTGTGCGAAAGTGCTGAAAGCGCCGGTGCTCGGGAAGTACATCTGATTGAGGAGCCCATGGCTGCGGCCATTGGTGCGGAGCTTCCGGTTGTTGAAGCTTCCGGAAATATGATTGTAGACATTGGTGGCGGCACCACTGAGGTCGCCGTGATTTCCCTGGCCGGTATTGTTTACTCGCGAAGTGTTCGCATCGGCGGCGATAAAATGGACGAGGCCATCGTTCAGCACATTAAAAAGCGCTACAACCTTTTGATTGGTAACAACAGTGCTGAAGAAATCAAAATCGCCATCGGTACTGCGCATCCCGACCAAGACATTCAGTCCACGTCGGTCAAAGGCCGCGATATGATGGCTGGTGTGCCGCGCACGGTTGAGATTGATTCCGTTGAGGTTTACGAAGCTTTGAGTGAACCGGTCAGCGCGATTGTTGATACGATTAAGGTTGCCCTAGAACGCACGCCCCCTGAGCTGGCGGCGGATATTGTTGATAAGGGTATTGTCTTAACCGGCGGCGGCGCGATGTTGCCTAATTTTGACCATCGGTTGCGCGAAGAAACAGGGCTTCCTGTTATTATTGCCAGTGACCCGGCGCATTGTGTCGTTATGGGAACCGGCAAAGTTCTTGAAAACGTCGAATTTCTGTCTCAGGTAAAAGTCCATTAAGAAGAAAACAAGCTTTCTTAGTCGCTATCGCGACCCCCTGGTCGTTTCGCTTGTCCTGGTGGTGACGTTTGTGACTTATTCCGCCCAGAGCACCCATTCCCGTGACCATAATTGGCTTGACCGGATTGTTATCGGTTTAACCGCTCCCATTCAGTCATTAATTGAAGGCTCTGTTGATGGTGTAACGGGCATGTGGTCCGACTATTTTTATTTAGTGGGTGTGCGCGAAGAAAATCGCAAATTGAAAATCGAGAATAGAAAATTGCAACGCGAGCTGAGTGAGCGCTCAGAAGATATTTTTGAGAACAAGCGGCTTCGCGCTCTTTTGCAGATGCAACGTAAAACCCCGCGGGTGAATTATTTGGTGGGTGAGGTTATTTCGATTTCTCCGAATCCACTTTTTCGTTCAGTACGTATCAACCAAGGTTCTTCAGATGGATTGGTTGAAGGCTTGGCTGTGATCAACGATGCCGGCGTGGTTGGCCGAGTCAAAGCGGTGACCGCAAACTACGCGGATATTATTCTCCTGGTGGATGTAAACAATTCATTGGATATTGTTGTTCAGCGCACACGGGCAAGAGCCAGGGTGCGGGGCAGTGGCGATGACCGTTTCATGGGGATTCAAGTTGAGCGTCTTGCTCGCACCGCCAAGGTAGAGCCAGGTGATGTCTTGGTTACCAGTGGTGTGGGAGACAGATTCCCCACGGGCATCCCGGTTGGGCAAGTGACTTCAGTGAAGAAGAGTAAATTTGGCCTTTACCAAGAAGTGACCGTTGAACCGACGGTGGATTTTGGCCAGCTCGAAAGCGTCATGGTGGTCATGGATACCGGCGCGGTTGTGATTCCTGACACAGAAGAGACTGTTTCGGAGACTGTGCAAGTACCATGAAGCATCTTGTCTGGTTGATTGTCGGGTGGTTTGGCATCAGCATCAGTGCTGCCCTATCGCATAAGATATTGCCTTATCATGTGGTTCCAGATGTTGCGTTGATTGTTGCGGTCTTTTTGGCTTTGCGCCGAGAGCCGATTCCAATGGTTTTGACCGCTGTGGCACTGGGTTATATTTCCGGGCGCTTGGCATTGGCTCCAGTGGGCTTGTGTGAAGGCTCTCTCGTGCTTTGTTCGGTGTGGGCCTATCGAGGCTCCGGCAGTGTGGATGGCAGTGGGAGCATCTTCTTTGGCATGATCTGCGGTGCCATGGTCTGTGTGTATCATGCTTTGATGTTTGGCCTTTTGCTTTTGGTTCGCGGGGAGGCTGCCTTTGCCAGTTGGGCAACCGCTTCTCTGATCCCAACTGCAGTATCGACTTTTCTCGTAGCAGCTTTGATGCATCGGCCTATGGAATGGCTTGATCGCTTGGTTGCTCCAGCTCCACGGTCTGGTCTCTCATGGCGATAGGCTTTGAAGTACAAAGCCGCAATGCGGTGAAGTGGTTTCGAGGCCGTTTGTTGATCGCGTCAGCTATCATCACTGTGGCTTTCTTGGGGCTCATCGTTCGTCTTTACGATTTACAGATTACCCGAGGCGATGACTTTGCCAGCCGAGGGCAAGCCAACTTTATTAAGCAGTTTGCAACCCCCCATGACCGAGGCATCATTTATGACCGCCTGGGCCAGATTATGGTCGATAACCGCCCATCTTTGAATGTTGAAGTAACGCCTTACTTCTTGGGTAAGCGGGAAAAAGCAGAAGCGACCCTTGGTGAACTCTATGAAACGCTTCGGATTGAACCTGAAGTTCGCGAAGAACTTTCTGAGGAAGTGTTTGCGAAACGTGGGTTAAATCGTTTTGTGGCCATTCGTATCAAGCGCGATATCTCCTTGGCTGAAGTTGAAAAAATAGAGTCTCAACGCAGCATTTTGAAGCTTGATGGTGTTGAAATTGTTGAAGCCAAGCGCAGAACCTATCCCAGTGGCTCTCTGGCGGGACACCTTTTGGGGTACGTGAACGAAATTGGTCGTGGGAGCTTGGAGCGCGAAAAGAAGCGTGGCAATCCCGAACGCTACAAAAGAGGCGACACGCTGGGACGTTCTGGCATTGAACACCAATACGAGAAGAAGTTGAGAGGTCGCGACGGCTACGCTCAAAAAGTTGTTGATGCAAAAGGCAGATTGCAGTCTGCAGATTATATGAGTTCAGCCGGTAATGTAGATGATAAAGCCGCCGAGCCCGGTCACAACTTGATTTTGACCATTGATGCTGAACTACAAAAAGCCGCAGAAGAATCGTTCGATGGGCGTGCTGGTAGCGTTGTGGTCATGGATGTCCACACGGGAGAAATCTTGGCCATGGTGTCCAAGCCCGGTTACGACCCGAACTTAATCAGTGGTGCGATGGCTCTTGATGAAAAAGCCCGGCTCGATTCAAATATTTTAAAACCTTGGGTGAATCGACCCATTCAAGGTCAATATGCACCGGGCTCGACTTTTAAAGTGGTCACTGCTGCTGCTGCGTTGACCCAGGGTTACACCAATCCATCGGAAGAAGTGTTTTGCCCGGGCTACTACCGTTTGGGGCGAAGAAACTGGCGATGCCATAAAGACTCTGGGCATGGGCATGTGGATTTAAAGGAAGCTCTTAAAGTTTCTTGCGATACCTATTTTTATGAGATGTCCATGCGGATGGGCATCGATGAGATTGCGAAGGCGGGCAATGAAATGGGGCTCGGCTCACGCTCTGGCATTGAGTTGCGAGGTGAAAAACCTGGTCTGATGCCGGATGAAGCCTTTCACGACCGGGTCGAGAAGTCGACGGGCGGCTACCAAAAGGGCATGGCACTGAATACTTCCATTGGACAAGGTTCGGTTTTAACCACGCCACTTCAAGTAGCGGTTATCTACGCGGCAATGGCCAATGGTGGAAAAATCCTGAGACCCCAATTGCTCAAGAGAATTGAAACCGCTGATTTTCGGGTTTGGCTAAGAGAGTTAACCAAAACTGGAGAAATTACCGAGAAGGTTGAAGGGCGCTCGCCAGATACCGTTTTTGAAATGAAGCCAGATATTAAGTCTCGGTTGAACCTTGATCCCGAGCACCTTACAGCCATTCAAGAAGGTTTGATTGCAGTGGCTCAAGAGCCCGGCGGAACAGCTTATTGGCGTCGCTCGCGGTTGGTGTCCATGGCTGGCAAAACGGGTACCGCTCAGGTCATTCGATTGGGTGTGAAGCGTGAAAAAGCCGAGGATATGGAATACTTTTCCCGTGACCACGCTTGGTTTGCTTCTTATGCGCCCATTGAAGATCCGGAAATCGCAGTGGTGGTGCTCAATGAGCACTCGGGCCATGGTGGTTCCAAGGCTGGTCCGATTGCAGTGAGCGTTATCGATGCATGGTATGAGCTTAAAGAGAAACGCCGCGAGACTCCTTTTTCGGCGGCACCAGGAAACGAGGTGCGGCGATGAACTCTCGTAAGCTAGGATTGGCCGATATCAACTGGGTGCTACTCGGGTTGATTGGTATCATTGCGGCTTTGGGTGTTTACAATCTTCACTCTGCCGCACAATCAAAAGATCCCACCTTGTATTTAACCCAATTGGCTTGGTTCGGCGTGGGTGGCTTGTTGGTGATTATCATTATGATTCCGGACTATCGTTTGTCTGAAAGCATGGCCTATTTCATCTATGGAATGGTGTGCCTGCTGCTGGTGGCGGTGTTGTTCGGGGGAGAAATGGCAGGTGGAGCCAGGCGTTGGTTAAGAATTGGCCCCATCAAATTTCAACCATCGGAGCTCGCGAAGATAGCCACCATTCTTTGTTTGGCAAGGTATTTTTCCACCCGGGTGCGAGAGCGCGGTTATTCACTGATTCGTTTATTTAGGCCGATGAATATCTCTCGTCCGATTGCTTCCATGGGTTTGGTGGTTGTCTGTTGGGATAAGCCTTGGTTTGCAGACCCCATCGGCTTTTTGGCTCGAAGTGTCCGGGAGCAATTGGCGGGCGAAGCTATCATTGTAGGTGAATCTCTTTGGATGCGAGTGGGGCTTTTGAGTTTCTTTCTACTTTGCGCTCTCTTGGCCATTGTTGGAGTGGTGCGGTTTGCAGCTCAGCAAGCTTTGCTAAACCCGTGGCCTCCAGGACGAAAAAAGAAGCTCATTTCATTGATTGTTTTTGCTGCTTTGGGAGCCATGGGTCTTGTGGCTTTGAATTGGGAAGCGACGGTTCTTAAAGATCCGGTGGCCAGTGTACTCTATTATCTGAATGAAGCAGCCGCTCCGGGCGGGGTTTATGAAACCTACGATGAAGGAATGCTCCTACGGCTTTTCTTTTGCGGCTTGGCTTGTTTGTACTTGGCTACAGCCTTGGTGCTGAACCGGCGTTACCGTGGTCCAGGCATGGACCTAATCATTGCGCCAATTGATTTATTGGCTCTGCCTGCTCTTCTTGTTTTGGTGGAGCCTGATTTGGGAACCGCCGGGATTATCATTCTTATTGGAATGAGCATGATTTTTGTGGTGGGCGTTAAGCTTGCATCTTTGATTCGCTTAGGGGTCTTGGGCACCCTCTTTGCCGGGCTGAGCTGGTTCGCTGTTTTGAAAGATTACCAAAAGCGGCGTATTCTCACATTCATTGATCCCGAGTCAGATATTCAGGGCGCGGGATGGAATGCTTTTCAGTCGATGATTGCGGTGGGCTCAGGTCAGCTTTGGGGCAAAGGCCATCGCGGTGGCACGCAAACACAACTTTCGTTTTTGCCAGAGCAACATACCGACTTCGCTTTTTCTGTTTGGGCTGAAGAGATGGGGCTGATGGGATGTGCGCTTTTGCTCTTCTTGTATTTGATGCTCCTTATTGTTGCCTTGGCGGTGGCTGCCGATGCACGTGATACTTACGGTAGTTTGGTAGCGGTTGGAGTGGCGGCTCTTATACTTTGGCAAACACTGATCAACGTTGGAATGGTGATTGGGGTGGCGCCAGTTGTTGGCCTAACCCTG
>CAZZDT010000237.1:0-6145 GCA_964652435.1 uncultured Bdellovibrionales bacterium | reverse complement strand
TGTCGTCACAAAGATTGACTTGATTGAGTATATGGCTAAAAAAATGAACTCATGATCACAATCAAGCGTATTCAAACATCTATAGCCATCATGGCGCTTATCGGTTCTCTGGGCTGCACAAGCATGACCCAAGAGTCCGTGGATACAATTGAGATTCCAAACCTTAACCTCAACCTCACCCCACCCACCGGGTGGGTGGTCGATGAGAGTGTCGAGTTATCAGATCCTGCCAAGGGCGGGGTTCTGATGCGCTTAAGTCCAGCCCCCAAGCTCTCCGGTGCTCCAAAATTTCAGATCTATCTTGATCCCTTGAGAGTCAAAACACCATCACTGGAAAAGCTTACCCAAGAACAATGGGAGCGCCTGAACAAACTCAAAGAACAACCTGGCGTGAACATCGAGACCATGGAAAAGAGCAGTACCAAAATTCTAGAGAAAGAGGCGATGCTGCTTAGCCAGACCTACACTCTGGGTTCAGGACCAGCTCAAATCGCTGTAAGCGAACAAACTTGGCTCACCCACCACAATAATCGTGGTGTTGCATTTGTGGTCTCTGGAAGAACAGAGCTTCTCTCACCTTGGAATCAACACATTCAGAATATGCTGGCATCCTTGACGCCAAAAGAAGTTCAACCGAAATAAACTTAGTTTTCGCTTAAAACAACGCGGTCACCATCATCTAGATCACCCAGGGGGCTGCCATCTCTCACCTCAAGAAGAAGCATATCCGCTTTACGGATTTCCTCGGTCCCACGCACTTCAACTGCCACCATTAAGGTGTCTTTCCACAAGACATCAACCGGCAGCCAAACCACGCGTCCCTCTCGCATGACAGCCACAAACTCATCGTCATCGCGCTCCACCAAAGCGCGTCTGGATATTCGATACGCCGGCTCTTTAAACTCTCTAACCAAACGAAATTCCCGCGGCTTCACATGAATCAACTCTTTAGCCGAATCGTCAAAATGAACAGCCACCAACCGCGCACCCTTTTTTCCGCTGACACTGGCAATGGTCACTGGCCGAGTTGCCTGGCCTTCAACAACGATAAAGCCCTGCCCACCTTGTTTACTGGACTTAAATTTAGGGACTTCAAAAGTGACCTCTATCTTGGACGGGTCACGCACGTGAATGATTTGTTGATCTGCCTCGACGCGCGAGCCCGCTTCTGCCTCATCCACCGACACCACTTGACCATCAAAAGGCGCGGTCAATGTTTTGTTGGCTATCTTCAACTCACGAACTTCAAGTTGTCCTTTTGACTTCTCCAAAGCCAACCGAGCCCGAGTTTGCTTCTGAACCAGTTTTCGCTCTTTTCGAACCAATTTCGTAAGACTCTTGTTCGCTGCCGCACGCTTATTGCGCCACTTACGCATCTCCTTACGGCTAACCTTACCCTTACCAACATTGCCGGGCTCAAGCTTCTCCAAAGCGGCATCCGCCGCGTCTCGAGACTTCTCAATTTTTGCCCGTTCAGCATAAATCGCGTCAACTGCAGCCGTGGCTTTTTGATAAACCGCTTCACGCTTACTTACTTGCTCTTTGGCTTTCGTGATCTGTTTCTTAGTACCAGCCGAGAGTTGCAAGGTCGCCATCACTGTGCCCATCTCAACAACTTCATTGGGCTTCACGCTCACTTCAGCAACTTTTCCTGATTCCGCAAAACTCAGCCATGTTTCTCGTTGAGAACGAACCGAGATAGCTGGTGCTTTATGGTAGATGGCCACTCGAGACGACTTCACAAAAGTCCCCCGCACACCAACCTCGGCACCAAAAACCATGTAGAGTGCAAAGAGCACCACCCCCAATACACTCGAAACCGCGGCTAAACCCATAGCGATGGTTCGAGGGGGAATAGGCTTTTTAGGAGCAAGGTGAGACGTATCACCCGCATCGATTAAGGCGGCTGTCTCGGCTATTTTAAACTGCTGGGTTTTCGTATTGTCTACGGGTACCTGAAATACCTGAGTCGCTGCGGCGTCGAGGCCTACCCCATCCTCCGCGAGATCTCGAACAAACCCCAAAGAAGATAACTGTTCCATGAATGTCTTGAAATCATCCTCACTGATTTCAAATTCATAATCATCTTGAATCTCAGCAATGATTTCGTCGATTTCGCGCACGCCATCAAGCTTCAATGCCATCAGGTATTCGATTTCATAGAGATCAAAATTGGCACCAGAACTGGGATCGCGTACATGATAAAAAATCATGCCTTGCTTGTCCCGGCGGGAACATTCCAGATCGCTTCGAAAGATCAGTGCCATGACCGTATTCAATCATGGACCGAGCGATAAGCCAAAGAAGTGAAGCCTTAAGGTTTAACCTTTTACTCAAAAAAGATTTATCGGTGAGGACCGCGTTTAACCTTTCGGAAGAAACGGATGTAACGCGAAGCCGCAAAACGCGGGATGCTGGACTTTCGAATCTTGGTAAACGACTCACGCCCAATCTGTGCACTGAAGAGCTTGGTATCAATTTCGTTCACACACCAAAGCCCCAAAACATTAACCAGTGGGTTACTGTCACCGATGGCCCAGGCTACGTATGCAGCTTCAAGATCGATGTCTCGCTTATCAGGACAACGCCACTTCACATAAGCTACCGCGTGACGGGTATCTGTGTTCACCTCAACATCCAAAAGCCGACTGGCCATGGGAGTCTGCTGAATAGAACCCTTCACCGCTGCAGCCGTAGAGCTTCCTAGCGTCGATTCCACAGCCTGCACCTTCGCAATAGCAGCCTCTAGCTCAGCCACCGTCACTCCGAGGCTTTTTGCGATCTTTTTTGTCTTTGTTTCTTGGTCGTCTTCAGCCAGCTTTTCGTCTTCCTGACCGTCCTTCCAGTCCATAAACAAAGCGTATTCTTTAGGGGAAACATCAGCCGCTGCGGCCGCGATAGGTGCCAAACAAAGGGCTGAAAATACAATTGATGCAGTCAAAACAGACGACTTGATCACCATAAAACTTATCTCCTTCAATCATTAACGCGTCGCGTTATTCCTCCCCTGCCCCCGTCGGTTGGAAAGTGGCGACGCGATGAGAAGTCTGGCACCATTTAAGTGAAGTAGGCAACCCCTGATGACCGTGAAAGCCCAAAAACAACGGAGTAAACATCTCCGTCCCCTGCAAAAGGCGTCCGAATCCGAGCAAGTATCCCTTCGGCAAGAAGTGATCCGCCTTCATCAGGAGGTCTTTCGGCGCAACCAACGCAGAATCAATGAATCGGTTTACGGCTACAGTGCTGAATTCCTCTCTTATCAAAGCACCTATGAAAACGCCGTAAGCGCTTACGACGAACGAGCTACCACCGAAGAACTCGATAAAGCTCTGACGAACACAAACCTGATTTACTTCGGAGATTATCACACGCTTACCCAGGCCCAGCGAAGCTATCTGCGAATGCTGCGAAGATTGCCCCCAAACCGACCGGTAACTTTGGCCTTGGAATTTTTACCCGGCAAATACCAAAAAGACATCGACCAATTTATGGTCGACGAAATCAACGAAGCCCAGTTCCTAGATGCCATCGGCTATGAAGCAAAAAATATGTTCGGCACCTGGGATGTGTACTCAGAGATTTTCGAGCTTGCCAAAGAGCGTGATTACCGAGTGATTGGAATTGATACACTGCGAAAAGGCTCAGGCCCTGGAAGTCTCAAGAGACGAGATGTTTACGCAGCAAAGCGCATCGCTCGCGAATACCGAACGAACCCCGAGCATCTGATAGCCGTCTTTATTGGCGAGATGCACGTCGCTCCCACCCACTTGCCCAAAGTGGTACTCGATGAAATCGGACAAATGCCCGAACAGGGTCCTGGTCTGATTATCTACCAAAACGCCCATCAAATTTATTGGGACCTCCAAGCTCAAGGCTTGGAGCATGAAACGGTTTTGGTCAGGATATCCAAATACGAATATTGCATCATCAACACCCCACCCATTGTCTGCCAACAATCCTTTCTGAATTGGTTAGAAATGGACGATATTACCCAATCCATTGATGCAGTTGAGGAGAACTTTAAACACTACGTTGGGCTCCTCGTAAAAATCTTCAATCTGGATATTGGGGATGCATTATCAAATATTGAAATCGCCACCGTTGTAGATCTGAGCTTTCTAAAGAGACTTCAGAGACGGGGAGACTTCAGTAAAGATGATATGTTGCAAATCAAGAAACAAATCTTGGGAAGTGAAAGCTATTATATCCCCAGAGCCAACATGGTCTATTTGGGCAATTTATCCATGAACCACGCCAGTGAGGAAGCAACACACTTCCTACGGCATGTCATGTCTGGATGCCAAGAGCCTCTAAACCTTGTAGACGCATTCTATGCCAGAGCACTCGAAGAGGCTGTAGGATTTCTCGGCTCGAAAATGCTGAATCACAAACGCAAATGTCCGCATGTTCCCTTCTTTGTGAAGCAGAGCCGCAGCCGCTCTGCGTCTCAAGCGAATAAAGACCTCGCACGAGGCGTCGTAAAACATGATAAGATGATGCGCGGTGAAAAAGTGCGTGGCATGCAATCAATCTACGAATCTGGTCCTGAACTATTTAATCAGATCACACACGTGATCGGTTATCAGCTCGGTGATAGGCTTTTCTATGCGTTGATGGACGGCACCGTGCAAATGAGTAATGTTCGCGAATTGTTTTTTGAACACTTTGAAGAGGAAGGAACGGCTCTTACGACTTACCTACACTGGGCACTTCAAGTTCGGAATGTTGAAATACCTGAACGCCTCTAGAGCATGAATTCTCACTGATGAATATAAATCCTGGCTTTGAAAATCTCTCCGAATTCGACGGCGCCACCATGGCACCTGAATCCACTATCTTCGTCAACCGCAATCTTAGAATGGATAATATCAAAGTGATTGGCTTTGATATGGACTACACCTTGGCCCGCTACCATCGTCGAGCCATTGAAGAATTAGCCTACCGTTTAACCATCGAAAAATTACTACGGTTGGGTTATCCATCTTCCATCGCCGACCTAAAGTACGATCCGGATTTCGTTATCCGTGGGCTTACGGTCGACAAAAAGCTTGGCAATATCGTCAAACTCGACCGCCACAATCACGTGGGCCGGGCCTACCATGGAAAAGTACCCCTCACGAAAGAAGAGCGAAAAAAACACTACCGTAAAACTCGACTACAATTTGCTGAGCCGCGGTTCTTAAGTGTAGATACTTATTTTTCCCTGCCCGAAATCTGCCTCTTGGCCGACTTGGTTCATTACTTTGAAGCTCGCGGGGATCGCAGCCGAGACCCATGGCAACTCTACGAAGACACCCGTGACTGCATCGACGAGGTCCACCGCGACGATTCCCTGAAGTCAGTTATCAAAGCGGACTTGCCAACCTACATCGATAAAGATCCATATCTAGCGAAGACGCTCCACAAATTTCGTTCTGCAGGAAAAAAATTATTCGTTTTAACCAATTCACATTGGGCATACACCGACAAGGTTATGACCTATTTGTTAGGCGAAGAAATGCCAGAATATTCCTCCTGGCAACAGTACTTCGACTACACCGTGGTAGGAGCTGCCAAGCCAGGCTTTTGGATAAGCGATGAACCCTTCACACATTTAAATGCCGAAGGACACCCCCAAGAACGCGATACTCAAAAGCTAGAAAAAGGTGCGGTCTACCTGGGTGGTAACGTTGATACCTTTGAGAAGGGTATTGGTTATTTCGGGGATCAAATTCTCTACGTTGGGGATCACATCTACGGCGACATTCTCAGATCGAAACGGGAAGCCAAATGGCGCACGGCCCTGGTGGTTGAAGAATTAGAAACCGAAATGCAGCAATCACAAAGCCACCGAGACGACCTAGAACAGCTCCATAGCCTTCGCCAAAAAAGACGAACTCTGGATGACCTCTGCAATGTTCAACGTAAAACGCTTGGCCTGCTCGACAAGGGTGAAGAGGACGGACCCGATGCTGAAAAGTGGGCATCGCTTCGTAAGCAAAGAGACGACAATAAAAAAGAACTCAAGAAAGTCGTCAAAGAGCATGACGAGCTACAGACCAATCTTGACCGCGAGTTCAATCCCTATTGGGGGATGGTCTTTAAAGAGGGCTCAGAGAATACTCGGTTTGGTCAGCAAGTTCAGCGTTACGCGTGCCTTTATACG